>DNHA01000111.1:3482-4200 GCA_003486025.1 Micrococcaceae bacterium
GTTGCGGAAGGCCTTGCCGATCTGGCCGATGCCAAAGGGCGGCTTCTTGCGGCTCGCGTTGAGCACGTTGGCGAAGTTCACGAAGATGCCCTGGGCGGTTTCCGGACGCATGTACGCCATGCCGGCCTCGGTATCCAGTGGACCCAAGAAAGTCTTCATCAGACCGGAGAACTGCTGTGGCTCGGTGAACTCGCCTTTAGTTCCGCAGTCCGGGCAGGCGATTTCGCTCATGCCGTCTTTTGGATCGCGGCCCTTCTTGGCAACGAATGCCTCGATGAGGTGGTCTTCGCGGTGGCGCTTGTGGCACTGGGTGCATTCAATGAGCGGATCGGTGAAGGTCTTGACGTGGCCTGAGGCCTCCCACACTGCCTTGGGCAGAATGATAGAGGAATCGAGTCCCACCATATCCTCGCGCCCGCGCACGAAGGACTGCCACCATTCGCGCTTGATGTTTTCTTTCAGCTCGGTGCCTAGTGGCCCGTAATCCCATGCGGAACGGGAACCACCGTAAATNNTCACCAGCCTGAAAAACGAATCCGCGACGTTTCGCGAGGGAAATAACCTGGTCAAGCTTGGACTGTGGCGCCATCTTCAACTCCAAAGGAAAGTACGAGGCCGCTGGTTGCGGTCCGTAGGAAACACATACCGCTCAAGCCTATCGCGTCTGTCTCATCGGACGCACACTTCTCGGGTGGCCCTGCGCAGTGCTTACCGTGTT
>DNHA01000111.1:4227-10562 GCA_003486025.1 Micrococcaceae bacterium
TGATCCGCCACAAATGCTTGTCCGCGGGTGAAAAGCATTCCCAGTCCCATCTCGATGCGCGATGATAGAACCATGGCAAATTCCGAGGTATTCCCCATCCAGATCCGTGACGAATCCATCCGCCTGGGCCAGCTGCTGAAGCTGGCATCCCTGGCCGAAGACGGCATTCACGCCAAACAGCTGATTGAAGACGGTCAGGTGCTGGTCAATGGCAAGATCGAGACTCGCCGCGGTGCCCAGATGCGCAATGGAGATACGATCTCCGTGCGCGGCGAATCGGTAGTTGTCGAAACCGCATAATTCAATTCATATTCTTCACTTGTGGCGGTGGCTAGGAATTCCATGCTGTCGCCACAAGTTTTTGCAGTTCATCGAGGCTCAGCCCCATCGCCTGGGCATTATCCGCCAGCGTCCGAGTCTCCGAAAGCAAACTGCTAGTGAGCATTTGCCCCGGATTCACCCTGGTTCCGTTGGCGCGCCCGGTACGCACCAACCCGGCACTTTCCAACTCCTTATACGCCTTGGCCACGGTGCCCACGGCCACTCGCAGATCACCTGCTAGTTGCCGCACCGGGGGAAGTTTAGTCTCGGCGAGCAGTTCCCCAGCTTGGATCATCGCAGCCAGTTGCGCTCGGATTTGTTCGGAGGGTCCACTGGGATGAGCCGGTTCGAGAGTGATCACGAAGCCGATCCTTCCTGCCGAACTTTTGTTTCTGCCGCCTTGACGCTGGCACCTATCCAGCCAGCCAACTGTCCAAGAAGCAGCACCCCGATAATCAGCGCCAGGATGCCCAGTGCCGCTAAGCACAGCGCCAACGCGAGATGCCACGGGTCGGTTGCCATCTGCGGGGCGTTTTCGCCAGCATAGGTTTCACCCACTACATAGACCGCGTTATAGCCGGAGTTGTAAATGGCTCCGGCAGCCATGAGGACCGGTGGAAGAAGCTGGAAACAAAGAGCCGCAGTAAAGCCGGTGCTTAGGATGTAACCGTTGTGCGTGCGCACCGCGCGATCGAACTCTTGCAGGGAGGCGCTGCGAAGACTCGGGCGCCGAACGTTGATATTCAGTGCCCACAACGTGAGCAGAGCACCAATAACCAGCAAGGTCATCAGCGGAACTCCGTAATACCATCCTGGAAATGGCCCCGTCGTTCCTTCTATTGCTAAAGATTCGGTGACCGTCATATTCGCATCCACCTGCGCGCCGCTGAGCGCTTGAAAAGGCAGTTCTCGATAGCGTCCACGTTCGTCGGGCGACGATGCAATGCCTGATATCACCAGTCCGGCGAGGCTGGCAACCAGCAGTGCAGTTGGCGCGAGCACTGCCCACACCGGCCCGAACATTCTTGTCGAACGTGGGGTGAGATCTGCGCTCACCCGAGAATCGTTGTTTTCATTGGCCACGCGAAGATCGTGCGGAATGGGCCAAAATATTAGGAGTAGGACGACCAGTACCCACGCACCGACTGGCAGGAGGACAAGATGAATTCCATTGGCCTTCGGAAAAGCTTGGTTCAGGAATAGTGCCAGGGCTCCACCGAGTATTGCCATACCCATGGCAGCCAAGTTTCGACTACGCATGGTGCGCAATATTTGCGCTGCAATATCCGATTCTTCCGCTGTTCCCTGGCGCGCGAGAGCAACGAGGTCGGCACGCTTTTGAGCGAACACGCCACGGCGGATCAATAGGCTCAGAACGAGTCCAAATCCGATAATTACAAGGATCGGTAAGAGATTGCTCATCTGCATTCCTTAGGAAAGGCAGAGACTGAAAAACCCCTGCTTGTATCAGTAAACTAATACAAGCAGGGGTTCCTTCTTGTGTCAATAGAATGATACAAGAATTCCATTCAAGCAACGGCCGCCATACGGCACCGCCCAACTGGTCGCACTCGGAACTGCGTTCCTCCTACGCTTTGGAAGGCTCCAGCACCACCGCAGTAAGGAATTCGTGCACATGTGCCATCTCCTGCGCGTTTACCGAATGCAACATATTTGAGTAGAGCACCTTAGTTAGATGCACTTCGTTGGTCGCCCAACCATGGGTGTACTCAACTTTTTCCGCCGTAATCACCGGATCTTCCTGATCTCGTCCCCAGAAAAGCGGCTTACGCAGCTGGCGCAGTTTTTCGTCGTTGAAGAAGCCGGTTCCTTCTTCAGGAACCGCAAAACCGGACAGACCCACCACGGTTTTAATGGCCTCCGGCTGATGACGCAGCAACGAAGTTGCCACAGCCATTCCCATAGAGAATCCAAGCAAGCTCACCGAGGAATGCTGCTTGCTGATTGGCTCGAGCCAGCTCCATAAATCAGTGATTGCTGATTTCACTTCATTGAATGAGTAATCCAGATCTTGCATCAGTGGGAACCAGGTGAAGCCTGGCCCCAGTGCTTGAGGTGCACGCACGGAGACAATGGTGAATTCCGCGGGCAGCATTGGAGCCAAGCCCATGAGATCTTCTTCATTGGATAGGTAGCCGTGCAAGAGCACAAGCAACGGTGTACCCGCCNNCCCGCCCGTTCTTCTTCGGGTCGGGACCAGATAACTGTAGGATTCCAAGTTTTTTCGTTCACCCAACAAGTCAACCAGAATCATGCGCACTTTGAGCCGCAATAGTGGTCACAAGTCTCTTGTTGCAATTGCGTAAACTTCAAAAATCGTCTTACATTCTGTTCATAAACATGTTTGACTAGTGATAATTATTCAAATATGCAGCACAAGCGGTCATAGGTCTTGGTGATCGACAGGGGCCGACTCGCAGAATTACGGGAATCATGGACGAGATGGATATAACACAGCTAATCGATTCTAATGAATTGCAGGATTTCGGTTTCATCGAGGAAGACCCGCTGGGCGGTTCAACTTTCGTGGAAACGACCTTTAGCGCTATTCCGTTACTAACGGGGATATTTGCCGTGCTCTTTATCCTTTTCGTGGGCTTCATCATTTACATCGCCATTCGAAATTACAAGGCAACCAGAAAAGCGGGATTTGATCCATTCACCCTACAGACAGACGTGGCCACCCGGTTGGCTCGCTCGCAGATGCTCGCTCCGAAGAAAACAACGGAACATAAGCTATCCGAGCTAGACGATCTGCTTACACGCGGAGTCATTTCCCGCGAAGAATATACGCAAGCTCGAAGCCAAGTACTGCGCGACTAATTGGTCCCATCCGTTGACATTAAGTTACCGATTGGTAACAATGTAGTGGTGTCTGAATTCCCCACCTCCGGCTCGGCCGTTCCATCCAAAGCAGCAAATCATCCATGGCGACGCTACGTCGCGCTCGGAGATTCTTTTACAGAGGGAATCGGTGACCCCGATCCGCACAATCCGGGCAGGCATCTCGGGTGGGCTGACCGCGTCGCCCAGCAGCTAAGCACCACCGTTCCGGATTTCGCCTACGCAAATTTAGCCATCCGGGGAAGGCTGATCAATCAAATTGTTGCAGAACAAGTTGAACCAGCAATCGAGCTCAAACCGGATTTGATCAGCATTTGCGCCGGCGGAAACGACGTTATCCGGCCCGGCGGCGACCCCGATAAAATTGCCGAAAAACTAGATGGCGCCATCAATGAGTTAAGTGTTACCGGGGCCACCATCGTATTGCTCACCGGACCGGACATTCGCGACACCCCGGTACTTGGCGGAATTCGTGGCAAAGTCGCAATTTACAACGAAAACGTACGCGCCATCGCCCAACGCCATGATGCAGTGGTGGGTGATCTCTGGGCCTTGCGCGAGCTACGCCAAACCCGAATGTGGGATCCTGATCGCCTGCACTTCTCCCCGGCGGGCCATCGGGTGATCTCCGCCATGGTGCTGGATGCGCTCAATGTCCCCCATGAACCAGTCATGGACGCGCAATCAGAACATGCCACCCGCAGCTGGCGCGACGCACGCATCGAAGACCTGCATTGGGCACGCGAATATTTTGGCCCATGGATCCTGCGCAGAATTCGCCACCAGTCTTCCGGCGACGGGATCAGCGCAAAGCGTCCGCTGCCCACGCCCTTTACCGTGCAACCGCCGAACGACTCGCTGGGTGCTGGCGACAGCGCTCCAGAAGGAAAATAGATCCGCAAGTCCTATGGGACGCGGCTTGGTGCACCGCTTACTGGTGCAACAAGCCACGTCCCACAGGTAAATGACTAATTATTCTCTGGTGTTTCAGTCGTCAAAGACCAAGGCACGCAACACCGGGCCAAGCTGCTTGGCCTCCGTCAGGAAGCCGTCATGTCCAATCGGTGAATCGATGAAATGCACCGGCTTTGGTTTCGGCAACGAAGCAGCGAGCAGTTCAGACTGCGCCGGGAAGTACAACCGGTCGCTGTTGACCGCGGCGACCACCACATTCACCTTCGCCAGGCGAGCCAGCGCCGCCGTGAGCGATTCATAACCGCGCGCCACGTCATGGCTCATCAAAGCCTCGGTGAGCACCAGGTAGCTATTCGCGTCGAAACGATGAACCAGCTTGGTCGCCTGGTGATCCAGATAGCTTTCCACCTGGTATCGGCCACGTGCGCCGTGCGTAGTAGCAAACGGCTGTTCGCCGGTCTGCGCATTGCGCGCAAATCGTGCTTCCAGCTCGGCTTCGGAACGATAGGTAATATGCGCCAGACGTCGCGCCAGGCCCAATCCGGCATCCGGGCGCACTCCGTTGGCATAGTAGTCGCCATGCGCAAAGTTGGGATCGAGGCGAATGGCCTCGGTCTGCACCTGCGCAAAAGCAATCTGTTCTGCCGTGGCCTGCGCCGTGGAGGCCATCACCACCACGTTCTTTACGCGTTGCGGGAATTCAACCGCCCATTCAAGGGCCCGTGCCCCACCCATGGAACCGCCGATGACCGTGTGCCAGGAGTGCACCCCGAGCAGGCCGGCCAACCGCGCTTCGAGGCGCACGGAATCCTTAATAGTGACAAAGGGGAAGCGTGAACCCCAGGCGTTGCCTTGCTCGTCTGGCGAACTGGGTCCGGTGGACCCATTGCAACCACCGATGATGTTGATGGCCACGACAAAATACTTGTCGGTATCAACAGTCAACCCAGGGCCGACAAAGTCTTCCCACCAGCCCGGGGTCTGCGAATCTCCGCGCGATACATGCGCATCACCGGTCAATGCGTGCTTCACCAGCACGGCATTGGAACCATCCGGATTAAGCCGCCCCCACGTTTCGTAGGCCAGCTCGACCTGCGGCAGGTAGCCACCGGTTTCGAAGGTGTACTCCCCCACGAACGCGCGACGCAAAATGCCGTCTTGTCCGTCGATGAGGTCCTGCGATGGCAGAGTTTCTTCGGTAGTCACTATGGATGCCATGCCTAGAGGGTTTCCTGCAATTCCTGGCTCGCAAGCTGCGCGGTGGCAGCAAAACCAAGTTGCAAGTCAGCGAGAATATCTTTGATGTTTTCAAGCCCCACGCTCAACCGGACCAGCCCCGGACGCACACCGGCGGCCAGGCGTTCGTCTTCGGTCAATTGCGCATGGGTGGTCGACGCCGGGTGGATGACAAGGGAACGAACATCGCCGAGGTTCGCCACATGTGAATGCAGCTCCAGAGCATCCACAAACGCCTTGCCAGCTTCGACTCCGCCGGCAATATCGAAGGCAATAATCGCGCCGACACCGTTTGGCGAGTACTTCTGACCGCGTTCAAACCACGGCGAGGAAGGCAGGCCAGCGTAGGCGACCTTTTCAACCTGCTCTTGGCCTTCCAGCCAGGTGGCTACTTCCTTCGCGTTTTGCACGTGGCGCTCGATACGCAGAGACAAAGTCTCCAGACCTTGAGCAATGAGGAATGCATTAAACGGTGCGACGGCCGAGCCCAGATCGCGAAGCAGCTGCACGCGCGCCTTCAGAATGTAGGCGAGGTTCGCGCCCAGGATGCCATCGACACCCAGATCTCGGGCGAATACCAAACCGTTGTAGGACTCATCCGGGGTGTTGAAGTCCGGGAAACGTTCCGGATCCTTCGCAAAATCAAAATTGCCCGAGTCGACGATCACGCCGGCAATGGCGGTTCCGTGTCCACCGAGATATTTGGTGGCCGAGTGGATCATGATATCTGCGCCCCACTCGATGGGGCGGATCAGGTACGGGGTTGCCAACGTGTTATCAACCAGCAGTGGAACCCCGGCTTCATGGGCGATCTGCGAGACGCCCTCGATGTCCAAGATGTCTTGGCGCGGGTTGGAGACAACTTCACCAAAGAAAGCCTTGGTATTCGGCTTCACCGCTGCACGCCACTGATCCAAGTTATCTGGATCCGCCACGAAGGTGACCTCGATATCGAGTTTGCGCAGCGTGTGCTTGAACAGGTTCTGCGTTCCACCGTA
>DNHA01000249.1 GCA_003486025.1 Micrococcaceae bacterium
CCGGAGAGCCGGCGGGATGAATTAACCCGCTATGTGAACCACTCGCACACCGCGCGCGTCGAAGATCTGGCTGATGCCTTGGGTGTCAGTGCAATGACCATCCATCGCGACCTTGATGTGCTAGCTAGCGAGGGACGTCTGGAACGCATCCGCGGCGGTGCTCGGGCGATCACCGCGCGCCTGGCCGAACGGGATGTAAGACTACGTCGACACCTGAACGCACACACCAAAAAACAGCTAGCCAACACCGCGGCCCAACTTATCGAACCAGGCTCGGTAATTGCGCTTGATGATTCCACCACCGTCGGTGAACTAGGCCCACACCTAATAAGCCGTAGGCCCTCGACCGTAATCACTCACTCGTTGGCATTGATGAATTCCGTGGCTACTCATCCGGGCATCGCACTGGTGGGGTTGGGTGGCCAATACTACGCCGAAACCGACTCCTTCCTCGGGTCAGTGGTCGTCGAGCAGGCTCAGCGGCTGACCGCGGATGCGGTTTTTGTCTCCACCACGGCGATCAAAAATCAGTCCCTGTTGCACCCGGACGCGGAGGCAGCGCTCACTAAGCGGGCCCTGCTGAAGACCGGGGGGCGAAAAATTCTGATTATTGACTCCAGTAAGTTCGAGGGAACCGGGCTTTATCATGTGATGGGTTTGGAAGAATTCGATGACATCGTCATCGACAAGCAACTGGCCCCAGAGCTACTAGCCAGCCTGGAGTCGCTGCAGCTGAACATTCACCTCGCCGATTCTTCACCGAAGGACTAGCCATGTCACCGACTTATGTCTTAGGGATCGACTCGTCGACTCAATCGTGCAAAGCCCTGCTTGTCGACGCGCAGACCGGGCAGGTCGTAGCTTCTGGCCGCGCGGGGCATCCGAGTGGGACTCAAGTTGATCCACAACAGTGGATTGAGGCCTTGGAGCTAAGCGTCGCGGGGCTGCTCGAGCGGGCCTCTGCGGTGTCGGTGGCTGGTCAACAGCATGGAATGGTGGCTCTTGATGCACAGGGCATCCCGGTCCGCGACGCCATGCTGTGGAATGACATTTCCTCCGCAAAGCAGGCCGAGGAGCTCATTGCAGAGTTAGGCGGTGCGCACGAATGTGCGCAACAAATCGGTAGCGTGATGGTCGCTTCGCTGACTGCCTCGAAGCTGCGCTGGCTTCGTGAAAATGAGCCGGAGAATGCCGAGCGCACCACGGCAGTCCTTTTGCCCCATGACTACCTGACCTGGTATCTGGGCGGACACAAAGAAATGACCACCGACCACGGGGACGCTTCGGGCACCGGTTACTATTCGACGGCGCAACGCCGGTTCCTGCCCGAAATAGCCGCGCAGGCGCTCGGCAAGCAGGTGGCTCTTCCGCGATTGGCCGAAGCAAACGAGATTGTTGGACGCAGTTCCAGTGGTCTCGAGATCGCTGCCGGTACCGGAGATAATATGGCCGCCGCTTTGGGGCTGGATCTGCAACCCGGAGATGTCTGCGTGTCCATGGGTACCTCGGGGGTAGCCTCCGCGGTGGTGGATCGCAGCGTACATGACGGCAGCGGCATGGTCAGCGGATTTGTAGACGCTACCGACCGGTACCTGCCACTGGCTTGCACGCTGAATGGTGCACCGGTTCTTGATTTTGGGGCACGAATGCTCGGCGTGAGCCAGAAAGAATTCTCCGACCTGGCATTAGCTGCTGAACCCGGCTCCGGTGGCGTGGTCCTGCTTCCCTACTTTGGAGGGGAACGCACCCCCAACCGGCCCGATGCCACTGGAATGATGCACGGTTTACGCACCAGTACAACGCGCGAACAGATCGCCCGGGCCTATGTCGAAGGTCTCTTGTGCTCTATGCGGGATGCAGTGGCCGCGTTGGAAGATGCCACAGGAGTTGAAACGCGCCGCATCTTGCTGATCGGCGGTGGTGCGCAGTCCGCGGCCGTACGCCGCATCGCGCCGCAGATTTTTGGTGTGGCCGTTGACGTGCCGCAAACCGCCGAATATGTTGCCTTGGGTGCCGCGAGGCAAGCCGCGTGGGCGCTTACCGGCGCCAGTGAGCCACCGACGTGGAACGTTGCGGATTCCACTAGATATGAAGGCGAAGCGCACCCGGAAATCTATGAGCGTTATGTGCATACACGAGATGCCACCGCGGGCTGGAACTAGCCTGCTCGCGATGGCCGTTATCGCAAACGGGACGCCGTCTACGCGGGATTAGGTAGCGCGGGCCCGCCGAGAATACTCCAGAGCGGGGCCAGCTTGGGGAGGTTAATATTCACGGTGCAAACCGCGGCCTCCGGCACCGCAGATGGCCGGTTTGGCGGTTGCCGGCCTGAAAAGTTGCAACAATGTCTGGCTGAAATAGGCCGAAGAAAACGAAAAAATTCGCGAGGGATTTCTTCCCTGTTACGCCACGCAGAATCTCGATGAGGCCGGCGACGGAGCTGGTGCTCAATAGCAGTCGATCATTTGGCATGCAGCCGTAACTGCGCATCATGGTCAGCTCCGGGCTGCTTTGCCCAGCCCTTGCGGACCCTCAAAGCGCGATACCGGTGCCTGGTGCCACCGGAACCACAACACTACGCCACCGGCATTGAGCCCCATTTGCGGTAAATCCAGTGCAAATTCCGCGAGGAAAATATCGGTTCCAAGCCATCGCGGACCACGGTTTTTGACCTTCTAATACCTGGACATCAGGGCATGCCCGTTCGTCGATCAGCAATTTGCCCGTCTAGGCTACGCAGGTGTCAAGCAAACCACAAATACTTAAAAATTAGCTTTT
>DNHA01000052.1 GCA_003486025.1 Micrococcaceae bacterium
CTGGAACGTCATCCCAGGTGACTCTCTCGACCAAGTCTTCGAGGGAAGATTTGATTGCCTTGGCAACCTCAGCTGGAGTTGGCTCGCCCCAGACAATCATGTGGAACCCGGTACGGCAGCCGAATGGCGAGAAATCAATCAGGCCCTCGAAGCGAGTACGGATCAGACCAGCCATGGTGTGCTCAATGGTGTGCAGGCCAGCGGTGGGAATCTCACCTTGGTTAGGCTGCACGAAACGAATATCGTAGTTCGTGATGGCATCTCCCTTAGGCCCGCGCTCAACGCCGATCTTACGCACGTAGGGGGCCTTGACCTTGGTGTGGTCCAGGGCAAAACTTTCAACAGCTGCAAGTTCAATTTCACTCATGGTTTCAGTCTATCCGCTCCCCCATCAGCACAATTGAAAAACTTCACGGCCCGTAACCGATAAACTCTAGTGAGCATGCTGGCCGTCGAATCTGTTTCCGGTCAGAATCAAAAAAGACTTAAGTGTTGTTGAGAGGAACCGAATGTCGGAACAGAAGACCCTGCTCGTATTCGCGCACAGTGACGAAGCATCCGCCTTTGCAGACGTGCCGCATATCGTATCGGGAGTAGGCAAGGTCAACGCATCGGTAGCACTCGCCGGTGCGCTCGCCGACGGCGGCATAGAGCGAGTCATCGTCTTGGGCACCGCAGGAGTTGTCGGCAGCGCCGACGAAGACCGTCCAAGCTTGGACACCATCTATCAGGTCTCCCGGTTGATACAGCATGATTTCCCACTGCCCTCGGCTGATGTAGTTCCTGCCGGTGAGATTCTTTTGCCAGATACGCAAGCGACCATGGCCACCGGTGACGTGTTTGTCAGCAATGACGAGCAGCGCTCCCACATCTCGGGGTTGAACGCCGCGTTAGTGGATATGGAAGGATACGCCTACGCCAGCATGTGCCAGCGTTTTGACGTTCCATTGCAGATCTTCAAGGTTCCTTCGGACTACGCCGATAGCTCCACGAGCATGGACGATTGGGATGCAATCGTTGTGGCCAAGAGCGTGCAACTGCGCGAGTTCTACGATGCGCACCTGAGCCCGGCTAGCCCGATTAGCTAGAACTACCCTATATTCGGTCCCTGGGCTGTTGGTTTCTCACGGAATTGACTGCGGAGAAACTTAAGCACGCAAAACCCCGGCTTCGGAGAACAGCCGGGGTTTTATCGTCTTCGGCTGCCTTGCATCGATTATTTCCAGAATAAGAGTTCCGAGATCGCGTACTATGAGCAAGTTTTCCACAGTGTTCTGTTGCCAAAGTGGTGCCAATAGCGGAACCATAGAGACATGTCGGGAGTAGACGACATAGAAGTTAAAATGAGGGAAAACCCAAAGAACGTTAAGTTCGCGGACATTTGTAAAGTTTGTGATGCGCACTTTGGGCTACCCAGAAATCGGGCAGGAAGTCACGTAATATATAAGACTCCTTGGCCCGGTGATCCTCGAGTTAATATCCAAAATAAAGACGGAATGGCTAAGCCTTGCCAGGTAAAGCAAGTTGTCGAGGCAATTGAGACAATGAAGCAGATGAGCGGAGTTGACTAATTTGCCTACACCAGCAGTCGCAACTCACTATAAATACAACGTGTCATGGTCTCCGGAAGGTGATGAGTTTATTGCGACCGTTGCGGAATTCCCATCGTTGTCATGGATGGATGAAAGCCAAATTTCAGCCCTGACTGGTCTACGCGATCTTATCGCCGAAGTTATCCAGAATATGAAAGATTCCGGCGAAGAGGTGCCTGTCCCTTTTTCAGTTCGGAAATTCAGCGGGAGCATCCGTGTACGCGTAAGTCCGGAAAAGCATCGAGACCTTACTATCGCTGCCGCCGACCAGGGCGTTTCGTTGAATCGATATCTTACGGAGCGCCTAGCTTCCTGCTAAAACAACGCGACAACTTAGTACTCACACATTTTTGATTTAGCCGTTGCAACTTTGCGCGTTGCAACGGCTAATTTGTCTCCCTCTGCTCTGCGATTGCTTTCAATTAACAATCTTGTTTTGGGAAATGAGAAAACCCCGGCTCACAGATGTGAACCGGGGGTTTCAAACTAGAAGAGAGAATTACTCGGCCGCTACGGCTTCTGCTTCTTCGTCCTCTTCAACAACTGGAGACAGCGACAGCTTTCCGCGGTCATCGATCTTGGTGATCTCAACCTGGATCTTCTGACCGACCGAGACTACGTCCTCAACATCATCGACGCGCTTGCCGTCGTTGATCTTGCGCAGCTCCGAGATGTGCAGCAGTCCGTCTTTGCCTGGGGTCAGCGAGATGAACGCACCGAAGGTGGTCAGCTTCACTACGGTACCCAGGTAACGCTCGCCAATCTCAGGAACCTGAGGGTTGGCGATGGCGTTGATGGCCGAACGTGCGGCTTCAGCAGACTCACCGTTGGTGGCGCCGATCAGCACGGTGCCGTCATCTTCAATCGAGATGTCAGCTCCGGTGTCTTCCTGAATGGTGTTGATCATCTTGCCCTTCGGGCCGATGACCTCGCCGATCTTATCCACTGGGATCTTCACCGAGATGATGCGTGGCGCGTAGGTGGACAGCTCATCCGGGGTGTCGATGGCCTGGTTGACCACGTTCAGGATGTGCAGGCGAGCCTCGCGAGCCTGGGTCAGCGCTGCGGCGAGCACCGAAGCAGGAATACCATCAAGCTTGGTATCAAGCTGGATCGCGGTGATGAACTCAGGAGTACCAGCCACCTTGAAGTCCATGTCACCCATGGCATCCTCGGCACCGAGGATATCGGTCAGGGCAGCGTAACGGGTTTCGCCGTCAACGGTGTCCGAAACCAGACCCATGGCGATACCGGCAACCGGTGCGCGCAATGGCACGCCGGCGTTCAGCAGCGACAGGGTCGAGGCGCAAACCGAACCCATGGAGGTTGAGCCGTTGGAGCTCAATGCCTCGGAGACCTGGCGGATTGCGTATGGGAATTCTTCACGCGATGGCAGCACAGGCACGATGGCGCGTTCTGCCAGGGCACCGTGGCCGATTTCGCGGCGCTTA
>DNHA01000274.1:0-3755 GCA_003486025.1 Micrococcaceae bacterium
ATTAAACTCGCACACCGGTTTCCGCTAGCCAAAACGATCAATTCGTTGGGTCGACGAAGCATCGACGGTGAACACGGAGGCATCTAGATACTCTGAGATAAAAGGTAGCTGAACACGTAAGGAGACTCGGACCGTGACCACGCTGCCTGGGCTCAGGCAGGTTTTGTCACAGGAAATACTTGTGTTGGCTCCCGCTAATCCAAAGTTATTCATCGCTCGCTCGACGACTTGGTGGGCGTTCGAACGTGCTTGCACCGGATTTTCTGCTACCGCAAAAACCTTGGCTGCTTGGTCTGCGGCGCCGACAACTGCATATGATCCTGCTTGAAGCTGTCCGGCGGCAAGGATCAGATAGATCATGGGGATCAGCAACACCGTAGAGGCGAAAATGAATTCGACGATGGCACTGCCTTTTTCGGCTTCACCGGCTCTTGGCACTGCCCGTGCCTCAACAGTGTCAGTCATAGCGCACCGCATCACCATGCACAGTTAGGTCCCACCCGTTAGGTAGCAGTCCGATTAGCGGGACACGGGTGCTCACGGTGACGGAGACTAATTGCCCCTCCCCCGCAGCGCTAGTTGATACCTGCACATTGCGGGCAAACCCACTGTGCAAAGATTCGGTGATCAGTGTGCTGGTACGTCCGGCAGCGTCCCCGGGTGAACGGTTGGCTAACGCACCATAATGCGCTCCGTTGGCGGCGGCATCGATGAGGGTATTGCGCACATGAAGCACAAGCGTCAATTGAATCAAGGTCACCGCGATGACGATCAGCAAACTAGTGATCATGACAAATTCGGCCACAGCCGAGCCTGCCTCTTCTGGTCCCAGCTTCCAGAAGCGGCGGGCATTGGCGTGTGTAACCCGATTCATTTTGAGAACACCGGCTTAGCCTAGGCCGGATACTCGATCGATCGCCTGGTTGAACAGGTCTTGCAGACGCGGGCCGGCTATGGCCAACAGCGCTGCAACAAGCAATGCTGACATCAGTGTGATCATCACCCATCCGGGGACATCGCCACGTTCGTCACGCAGTTTCGTAGTGAGCTGCTGCCAGATTCTATGTCCTGCTTCGAGCAGGCTTAGGGCTGTCATCATGAACCAAGTGTGGATGCTGGACATCGGAATTCTTCCTAACTTTTGCGGAGTGCAGATATTGTGAAGGTGGGTTAGCTGTCAATAGCTCATCTCCAATAAGGCCAATCCAGGGAATACCGCAAAGACAATCGTCAGTGGAAGCACGCCGAAGACTATGGGCACGAGCATGCCAATTTCCCGTTTACCGGCTACTTCCATCAGCTCACGTTTTGAGGCGTCGCGGACATCTTGTGCTTGGTCACGGAGCACTTGAGCCAGTGGTGTACCACGTTCGGTGGCGACCACGATGGCATCAACAAAGCGCGTCATTGCACCGACTTGGATGCGATCGGACATATTCTGCATGGCTTGGATCATGGAATTTCCCGAGTGGATATCGTTCAATGTTTCGGTAAATTCCTCGCCGATCACCCCGTGGCAGATGCGTGAAATGCGTTCGATTGCCCCGGTGGTTGACTCTCCAGCGCCCACCGTCAGCGCCAGAACCTCGGCGACTGTTGGAAATTGAGTCAGGACTCTGCGAGCGCGACGTTGAATTTGCTCGTTCAGCCACCAGCCCCGCGCAAGAAATCCGAAGATCCCGCAGCCAAGGACCACGATGAGGGCAAACGCGAAGTTCGTCGGGCGACCCAGTGCGAAGAGCGCCATCAGGCCAGCGCCAACAAGCAGTCCCAACAGCGCGCAGATGATCTCCTGGGAACGGTAGTCCACAACGTTTATTTTCAGTCCGGCCGCACGCAGGCGTTTGCGGACGGTCCCGGTGCCGGGGTTGTGCAAGCTGGCCAAGCGTTTGATCTGTTGCAGGACCGGGGCCGCAAACTGCACTAAGGCCGGACTGCGCGATTCGGCACGCCACGAATCTTCGAGCATCCGGGAGGAGCGTTTTCCTACCCGGATATGCGGGGCAACCCGTTCGGCAAAAGACAGCGGGCGCCACGCTGGAAGGTTCACCACGATCATCCACAATCCCAGACCCAATCCGAAACCGCAGAGCACCGCCAAGGGGACCAATGAGTTCATGCCAACACCCGTTCTTCCACAGGCAAGTTCCCTAGGCGCAACATCACTCGGTAGCACAGCAACGAAATCACCAGACCGGCGGCAAGCACCACGACTCCTGCGGGGGTAAGGTAGGCATTTTTTGCGGCTTCTTGAGTCCCTAGGACGAGCAGCATAATCCAGGGTGCCGCCACCGCCAATCTGGCAGCGGAAACTATCCATGACTGGCGGGCCGCGAGTTCTCCACGAGTACGTACATCATCACGCAAAAATGCGGCCAGTGTGCTCAGCGTCTGGCCAAGGTCGGTGCCGCCAACTTCCCTGGTGATGCGCAGTGTTGCGAGGATCTTGTCGGAAACCGGGTCGGCGAGCCGGTCACCTAGTTGTTCGAGCGCCAACGAAAAGTTTGAAGTGGCCCGGTAGTCAAGGGCAAAGTCGCTGAAAGCAGGACGAAGCAGTTCTGGCCCCATACTGGACAGCTGGCTTAGCGACTCCGGCAATGACAGCCCGGCACGGATCGCGCTTCGCAGATGGTCGACCACTTCAGGCCACTGCTCGTGCAAGGCGGCTTGGCGTTTAGCTGCTTGATGACGCAAATAAACCCACGGCGCCCAGAAGCCAAAGAGCAAAAATACGGCGGCGAACAACCACGAACCGGTCAAGGCCAGCGTGATCAGCACAAAAACCATTGCGCTGGCGGCACAGATCGCCACAAATTTTGCCGGGCTGAGATTCACGATGCCTGCGCGCAGCAGTGACAGCCGAATGGGCGACTGGCGTTTGGGCTTTGGCGGGCTGGGGTCAAAAAGCAGCCAATCCACCACGAGGGCCACGCCCAAACCGCCGAGTAAACCGCACAAAGCGATCATGACCGCTCCATGAGCAACTGTGCGACGTTGATACCGGCGAGCGCGAATTTGTCATGCGACCAATCGGCTCCCGGTGCTCGGCGCAACTCGCCATCAGTGTAGTCAAACAGCGTGGAGGTTTCGAATTGACCGTCTTCGACGCGCCCGCGCACGCTGAGGATTTCTTGCACGTAACGTTTTCCGTTCGGGTCACGCGTGCAGTGCACCACCAAATCAATGCAGGCTGCCACGGTTCGCACGGTGAAATCACTGGTGATGTTCGGGCCTGCCAAGAGCGGAAGCGTACAAATTTTGGTGATTGCGTCTCGAGCAGAATTTGCATGGAGTGTACATAGGCCAGCAATTCCCGAGTTCAATGCGATCAGCATGTCTAGCGATTCGGCTTCGCGTACCTCCCCCACAATGATCCGGTCGGGCCGCATGCGCAGTGCTTCCTTGACTAACCGGCGCATCGTGATTTCTCCGGTGCCTTCCAGATTTGGTAGTCGTGTTTGCATGCTCACCACGTCGCGCAAGGCAAGGTTCAATTCGAAAATTTCTTCAATGGTGATGATGCGTTCGCGCGAACCGATGGAGGAGGCCAAACAGTTGAGCATCGTCGTCTTGCCTGCTTGAGTAGGCCCGGTAACCACCACGTTGAGTCCGGCACCGATCGACCAACCTAAAAATGCTGCCGCATCCTCGCTGAGTGATCCTAGTTCTACAAGATCTTCGAGTTTAGTGGCGCGAGCGATAAATTTGCGGATATTCACCGCCCAATGTTCATGGGTGATATCTGGAATGACCAC
>DNHA01000274.1:3870-4222 GCA_003486025.1 Micrococcaceae bacterium
GTGAGTTCGCTTTGCCCGCCCCGAGCGCAGAAAATCTGATGCGGCGAGTTGATCCACAATTCTTCGACGGTGGGGTCATCGAGCAATGGTTGCAATGGCCCGAACCCCGCCACGTTGTCATACACCTGACGGCGGGCGTCGTCTAATGGACCGATAGCAGGCACTGCACCGAGTAGCGCTCGTTCGTCGTAGTCGCGCAAGACATCGTCAATCAAAGACCGTATGAGCGCCGGTTGCTTGCCGGGGTCTAGCCCGCGTCGACGGACCAGCTCACGTACTTCGTCTTCCACGATGGATAAGGCATCCACGTCAAGTCCTCAGCCGAAACTATGAAGATATTCCCGAATGATCG
>DNHA01000274.1:4273-5999 GCA_003486025.1 Micrococcaceae bacterium
GGTGAAGTGGGTATGTGATGGGAGCCTAGCCCCAGAATCGTTGTCTTTCAATACCCGAGTGGAGATGTGGATAAACCGGAAGCAACGTTCTCCACAGCCGGTGAAGCACCTGGGTGCGCTGAGACCTGTAGATGCTGAAGTACTCATAAGTGGCGGACACAGTTGAGGAGGAAAATCATGGTGCGTTATGAGCTGCTGCTTATTTCTCGATCTTTTGCTCAGCCGCGCCAGTTTCAGCTAGAGGTTTCCGCTGTCCTTGACGGTCGGCAGTTGTCCGAGATCCTAGCCGCAAGTTTTGGTTCAACGCGTTGGTTTATCGGGCCACTTGCCTTGGAAGAATCACCGGAGCTGAGCTCGCGCACACACTTGTTTCTGACTGACCTGCCGCGTCCGATTCTACCGCGCGAGCACCAGATGCCTTCGGCCTTGCAGCTCTTTGTCGCTTCCGGACCAGATGCAGGCGCGAGCTTGCTGCTGGTTCAAGGCACTCATGATGTGGGGCGTTGCGCTCCCTTATGGCTGCAAGACCCCCAGATCGCGCGGCGTCATGCGCGCATTCAAGTGGATCAGTCCCAATTACTGCTGACCTGCGAATCATCGAACACGCTGCGGATTTCTCCGCAACAGCGCTCCAGTGAGCCGCTGAGCGAACTGTCTTTGGAGCGCGGCACTCATTTCTGGCTGGGTGATACCGAGTTATGCGTGGGCGATCCGGTGATGCTTGATAACGCGCAGTCGATCAACGCCGAGCAACTTTACTGGGCACTACCGGATAAGCCAGAACTTCAACGCCTGATCGCCCTGTGTTTAGCAGCCCTCCTGCCGATGCTTTCCGGAGTGATGCTGGCGGTATTCACCGGATCAATGCTGTTTCTGCTGCTCAGTGGCGCCTCGGCGCTACTCGGGGTGTTCCCTGCTATCCAGTTGGTTGGCGAACGTCGTCGGTGGAAGGCCAAAGCGGTGGTGTACCGAGACCACATCATCAAAGCCCGAGCAGCCTATGCCCCGTCCTTGGGAATTAGCCTGCTGGCAGGATTGGCACGCGCCGAATTACAGCTACCTACAGTCAGTTTGCCTCCGCTGGTCTTTGGCCTGGGCCTTTGGTCCCCGGCCGCCGAAGAAGTTTCGCCTGCAACCAAGCGACGGAGGAAATCGCGTACAACTTTGGACGCACCGTGCCCGTCACCGGTGTTCTCCCCCAGTGTGCCGGGCGCTTGGCAGATCATCGGCGCGCAGGACAAACCAAGCACCGAACTGCTCTTCGCGATCTTGGCCCGCTATCTGCCGGCGGTTTTATGCGGACGCTTGAACCTGGTACTCGATCCGAAATTGCAATGCCTTCCGGCCAGTCTGCTGCTGTTACCCGGAGTCCGCACAGGACTGCCGCCATCGACGTCCACCCCCACCGGACTGGCAACAAAATCAGACGGTTTGGTGCGCACCTTGTACGTGGTCTCTGCCCCGGCGCAACCATGCGCCCAGTCATTGGTGATCGGCATGAGCCAAGGCCCAATACCAACCGGCACATGGTGGGTGAATCCCCGAACTCCAGAGGTTGCGCTCGACGATGCACAACTGACGCTGCACACTGTACAACGGCTTAGCGTGCAGCGTTTTGTTCGGCTGATTGACCGCTGCCTCAGCTTGGCCGAGTCCCTAGCAACGCGAGGCCGCACAGAATCCAACGTATTAGCCCCCTGCAATCCAGCTCGTGCCTTAATGGCGC
>DNHA01000206.1:0-1549 GCA_003486025.1 Micrococcaceae bacterium
GCGCAAGGGGCAATCGGTACGCTTCACTGCAACCGATACCGCTTTGCGTCCGATGGGCCGCGCAACCAGCGGCGTAACCGGCATGAAGTTCCGCGAGGGCGACGAACTGCTGGCAGCCGAGGCGGTACGTCCCGAAGCGTTCGTTTTCACCGTGACAAATGAGGGCTACGCAAAGCGCACCACGGTCGACGAATATCGCGTGCAATCCCGTGGTGGCTTGGGAATTAAGGTTGCCAAGCTCAACGAGGAACGCGGCGAACTTGTCGGTGCGTTGATCGTCGATGAAACTGACGAGGTACTCGTGGTGATGGCCTCGGGCAAGGTTGTCCGCTCTGCCGTCTCGCAGGTTCCTTCCAAGGGCCGTGACACCATGGGCGTCATCTTCGCAAAGCCGGATAAGAAGGACCACATTATTGCGGTTGCCAAGAACTCGGAGACCGAGCTCGAAGAGAACTCGGAGGAAGATGGCGTAACGTTGGACGCAGAAAACATGACAGATGAGTCATCTGCTGCGCCGGAAATCGCTTCGGACGTCCAAAACGATGACACCGATAACGGAGGTAACGCATGAGCACGCCCTCGACGCCTCGCCCAAGTGGCAGCGCCCCGAAGAGCGCAGCGCCGCGACCTACCCAGGTAAAGCGCCCAGCGCCAACCTCGAACGGTAACCGCCCAACAGGTGCCCGCCCGGCACCAACCGGACAGCCCCGCCCCGCCGGCGGGCCTGCGCGGCCTGGTACAGGCGCACCGCGTCCCACGGGACAGCGGCCGCCACAGGCACAGGATCGCCTGGTTCGCCCGGCTCCAAAGGCTAAGGTCCGCAAGGCTCGGCTGCTAGCTTCGAAGGTAGAGCCGTTCTCAGTCTTGAAGCTGGCCTTCTTGCTGTCGGTCGCCTTCGGTGTCATTACCGTGGTGGCTTCCGTAGCTATCTGGGCCCTACTGGATCTGACCGGAACCTTTGACTCCTTCAACCAGCTGATGCGTGACGCTATTGGCGCCGAAGGCACTTTTGATCTGCGTGATGTGCTCTCGCTGGGCCAGGTTGCCTCGTACGCGACAATCATTGCGGTAGTCAACGTCGTGGTAATTTCGGTTCTCTCGATGCTCGGAGCTGTGTTGTATAACATTGCTGCTTCGCTCGTCGGAGGCGTCGGAGTGACCCTCACCGACGACTAAGAACGTGCTAGTCGAGCCCGGGATTCATGTTGTGATGCATGACACCCGGGCTCGATTTGTATCTTCTTGCAAACCCCGGTAAAGTTTTATTTCGTTCCGAAGGGAACAAAAAGGTAAGGGCGTATAGCTCAGGCGGTTAGAGCGCTTCGCTGATAACGAAGAGGTCCCTGGTTCAAGTCCAGGTACGCCCACTGAATCCTTACCAATGAGAAAGAGGGTAGAATGAAAAAGCTCCTGATTCTCGGGACTGTTGTGGCTGCTGCGGTAGTCATGATCAAGAAGGTAAAGGGTTCAACGGAAATCAAGGAAACCTGGCAACAGGTTACCGATAAAGTTTCCTAACGCTTTTCGGGGCCTTAGCTCAGTTGGTAGA
>DNHA01000206.1:1613-1758 GCA_003486025.1 Micrococcaceae bacterium
GAGTTCGAATCTCCTAGGCTCCACAGAATAGATTGGCGGAAAGCAGCAGCTTTCCGCCAATTCTTTTCCACAGGGTGAGCATTGCTCATTATCGGAAGTAAAGATCTTCCACAATTGAATACGGGGCCTTAGCTCAGTTGGTAGA
>DNHA01000206.1:1806-7605 GCA_003486025.1 Micrococcaceae bacterium
GAGTTCGAATCTCCTAGGCTCCACGTTTGAAGTAGTTCTAAGAGCGGTGATTGACTCATTGAGTCAATCACCGCTCTTTTTATTTACTGCCTTGTGCTCATGATCCGCAGCATCGCATCTGCCACGCAGGCATTGTACTTTTGGGCTCATTCTCGGATGCCAACGGATCTACGCCGATACCCTGCAGCATCCGTTCATTTAGCTCG
This sequence comes from Micrococcaceae bacterium, assembly GCA_003486025.1. Lineage (GTDB taxonomy): Bacteria > Actinomycetota > Actinomycetes > Actinomycetales > Micrococcaceae > Glutamicibacter. The sequence continues at coordinate 2,013 of DNHA01000206.1, forward strand.
CGATACAGAGCCTGGAGCAACTCTTCTTTCTGGAATCCACCGATGCTCAATCCTTTGCGGTGTTCCTGGCCGACGTGCAAGGGAAGTAGAACCAATCGAAATCCTGATCATCGGCACCGGAGTCGTGCGAGGCGGAGAGTTTGAGCAAGAGCCGCAGTCGGCGTCCAGGCGCCAGCTCTAGGTGGAACTGCTCGAGGTCATCCACGGCATCAAACTGGCCGCACCAGTCATGCACGGATCTGCTCACCCCATCGTTTCGGCGTGCTCACTGCTGCCGACTCCTGGAGATGCAGCCTATGCGGCGAGCAAATACGGTGTGCTCGGGTAGCTGGATTTTGCCCGTGCAGAGCACCGTGGCAACGGCATCTGTCTTGGTCATCATGTCTACTGTCGTTGATACAGCGCTGGCCACCGGCACAAGCACTTGATCAGCAGCGATACTTCGGCTTAGCGACACCGCGCGAGCTGTTTCACGTCATTGCCTGCCCGCCCGCGGTGTGAGGCCTCCAGCGCTCGCTCCGGCTACGAAGAGATTTTCCCATCGGGCCAACCGCCAGTTGGATGGCCACTGCGGACGCGTTCAGAACGCACCGTCCAATAGCTCTGCAGTAGTTCCTCACCGATCCGAAACCATGATCGGTCTTGGACCTGAGCATGTGCCGCGGAAGCAAAGGCTAGACGCTTGGCGTCATCGTAGATCAGGTCACTGACCCGATCACGAAGCTCGTTGAGGTCTCCCGGGGCATACAGCCACCCTGTGCGCGAGGAATCCACCAGGTCCAGTGGTCCTCCCCTGCCAACCGCAACGACCGGCACGGCGCACGCCATGGCCTCCTGAATGGTTTGGCAGAATGTTTCCGAGGCGCCTGGATGAACAAAAACATCAAAGGAGGCAATGACTTCCGCCAACCGAGTTCCGGAGAGGAATCCGGTGAAGTGCGCGGTGGGCAGGATGCTGCGCAGGTCGTCTTCCAGCGGGCCCGAACCCACGATCACGAGTCTTGTATTCGGCAGCGAGCTCAGCACACGCAGGTCGGCGACCTGCTTTTCGGCAGCAAGCCGGCCCACATATCCAATAATGCGTTCACCGTTGGGGGCAATATTCTCGCGAAACTTCGAATCGCGCCGCTGCGGGGTGAACTGCACGGTGTCCACTCCCCTGCCGCTCAGAACTAAGCGTGTAACGCCCAAGGATTCGAGCTGGCGGCGCGAAAACGTACTTGGCACCAACGTTAGGTCGGCAGCCGTGTGAATGGCTCTCACATGATCCCAAAGCTTTTCGGTAAGCCATGGCATTTTATATCGCGCGGCATAGGTCGGAACTTCGGTTTGGTACATGGCAACGGTGGGAATATCCAGTTCTTGGGCTGCACGTAGGGCGCGCCAGCCCAATAAGAACGGGCTGGCCAAATGAACGACATCCGGGGCTTCTCTCGCCAAGATTTTTTTGAGACGACCAATCCCTCCGGCAGCCAAACGGACCTCCGGGTAATTAACCATGGCCACAGAGGGAACGGTAATGATCGAAAAGCCCTTGTATGTACGGGGTACGCTGTGGCCCTTGAGCTCACTGGCCAACGAGGCGGCGGGAGTGATGACCACGGCGCTATGACCAGTCAACTCAAGGTGATCAAGGGTCCTAAGGACCGAATTGGTAACCCCATTCACGTGGGGCAGGAACGATTCAGCAACGATGGCAACCTTCACAACTTCATGATGCGCGCAGCGGGTAACGGCGAGCTTAACTAGGAACACTGCATTCGTTAACTTCTCACCAAGGCAGCGGCAAGTTTGTCGATGAATGACTCGAGCATGGGATCACATAGATTATTCTCGAAGGTTCATAAGGATGGCATCGTTAGATCGCCAAAAGGCATGGAACTAAAGCGAGGACTAAGCTCAATCTGTACTTGAACTGTATATATGTAGTTCAAGGAATGTATTTGAGTAACTCGATCCTACGCGCTCAGAGACCCGGTTCGAGCAGGACACATGGAGCTTGTAAACTTAGCCGGTGACACTCTTGCTAGCCGCGTTGGGAATACTCGGCATTTCAGCTTCTGGACCGATTATTGCGGCGTTTCCCGGCGTCCCGGTGATGTCCATGGCATTTTGGCGCAATGGCGCCGCAGCCTTGATCCTTGCTGGCCCGGCGATCAAAGAAAACCCACGGCAGTATCTACGCTTCACTCGACGTGAATGGTTTTACATTCTGGTCGCCGGTGGTGCGCTCGCTTTGCACTTCGTCTGTTTCATGTTTGCGGTCCGCATGACCAGTGTTGCGGCTGCTACCGCATTGGTTTGTATCCAAGGTGTCTGGATTGCATTGTTTCAAACCCTGCGCGGGGTGCGATATCGGTCCCCCGTGATCATTGGCATGAGCACCGCTATCGTTGGCGTTGTCCTCATTACAGGTTTTGATATGGGCCAAGGGATGACGGCGTTTATGGGTGACTTGTTAGCCCTTGCCGGCGGGGTACTTGCAGCAATCTATACATTCGCAGGATCCGCTGCGCGGCGCACCATGAGCACCTCTCGATATACCTCGATCTGCTATGCGGTTACCGCGGTACTGTTGCTGATCATGTGCCTTGCCACAGGACAACCGCTGTGGGGATTCGATGTCTGGGGTTGGGCTGGAATAATCTTGCTCACTGTCTGCGCGCAATTATTCGGACACACTGCGATGAATCATCTACTTAGTGTGCTGGGGCCATTGACCGTTTCGACCCTGATCCTGCTTGAAATTCCCGGTGCTGCGTTACTCGCAGCGTTGCTCTTAGGACAGGTGGTCCCGGTGGGCACATATATTGGTTTGGGAATTATTCTGCTTGGACTCGTATTCGTCGTACGAGGCCAAGCAAAACCTAAACTTAGGACTTAGCCTTCCTCGACCAAGGTTCTTACTTCGGCAACGTCCGCCTCGCGAGATTCGACTGGCTGCTGTGGTTCGGAAATCTTAGGTTCATTTTCCCAAGGGTCTTCTACCGGACGGGAAGCTTTCCACATGGCCACGATCAGAGCCACAATTCCTACGAACACGCCGAATGCTAAAAATTTTCCTGCTGCACTTTTCTTGCTCATGATTTCTCCCATGTGAATCAATTTTTGTTACCAGATACCTCCAGACTAGGCAGTTAGCCAATGTGAGACCAGTGTCCGCGAGCCTGAGACTGCTGATGACGTAATTGTTTCACTCAGCGCGTACCTCAGCTTTGGTGGCCTTGGCCCTACTCATGGGAGAATAAAGCCATGACCGCAAACGCAACGCATAAAGCCACGATTCACACTACTTTGGGCGACATCGTCGTCGATCTTTTCGGCAACCACGCCCCGAAGACCGTAAAGAACTTCGTTGGCTTGTCGACCGGTGAGCAGGAATGGGTACACCCAGAATCCGGTGACAAGAAGACCAACACCCCGCTGTACAGCGGCACCATCTTCCACCGCATCATTTCTGACTTCATGATTCAGGGTGGCGACCCACTGGGTCAGGGCTTTGGTGGCCCAGGCTACCAGTTCGACGATGAGATCCACCCAGAACTGAACTTCAACGATCCTTACAAGCTTGCCATGGCAAATGCCGGCATCCGTATGGGCCGTGGAACCAACGGTTCGCAGTTCTTCATCACCACTGTCGCAACCTCATGGCTGCAGGGCAAGCACACCATCTTCGGTGACGTAACCGATGCAGAATCCCGCAAGGTTGTTGACGCCTTGAACGCCGTTGCAACCGATGGCCGTGACAAACCATTGGAAGACGTTGTTATCACCTCGGTAGATATCGAGACGCTGTAACTTTCAGTAGTCAATACTGCGGCTCCGGTGATTCCCTTGGGGAGTCACCGGAGCCGCAGTTTTTTAAACCACCACGATGAGGTCAAGGTAGAAACTCATGTCTTACGGTCAAGTGACCCCCGCGGGGCAGCCGGCTCCTAGCTGCTTTAGACATCCAGGAACGGTCTCGTATGTGTCCTGCAATCGATGCGGCCGTCCGGTATGCCCTCAATGCCAGGTGTCGGCTCCAGTCGGAGTTCAGTGCGTCGAATGTGTCCATGAAGCGAACAGGAAGATCCCTTCTCAGCGGACAGAATTTGGTGCACGGGTGCGCCAAGGTGTACCGATAATTACTTATTCGCTGATTGCGGTAAACGTTCTCGCGTACATTCTTCAATGGGTGGTCCCGGTAACCACTCAAAATATGGTGTTGGTCCCGGCTTTGGCAGCTTGGGAGCCATGGCGTTTGATCACCAGCGCGTTTGCTCACTCCACCGGTTCGATTTTTCATCTTGCGATGAATATGTACGGCATTTATCTCTGTGGCGTTTTCCTCGAGCCGCGCTTGGGTCGTGCCCGCTTTAGCTGGCTCTATCTTCTGAGCACCTTGGGTGGATCATTAGGTATTCTTCTGTTGAGTCCCCCACTTAGCGCGACTTTGGGTGCCTCTGGTGCTCTTGCAGGGCTCTTCTTATCGCTCTTCGTAGTTTTCCGTACCAACAAGCAAGTCCTGCGTCAGATGGCCATTGTTCTTGTGCTCAACGTGGTGCTCGGATTTGTGGTCTCGGGTATTTCCTGGCAGGGACATCTGGGTGGTGCCGTTGTAGGCGCCCTGGCGGCCGCTTGCATCGTGTTGGTGCCGCGTAATCCACAACGTACGAAGATTCAGTTCTTGTTGCTGGGTGCTTTGACGATAGTTGTGGCAGTAGCGATATATCTTTCTGCTGTGGCCGTGAAATGGCCGCTGAGTTAATTCGAACTCTTCTGCGCCTAGTTATCCACAAGTATTATCCACAATGTTAATAACTTACACCCGTGTAACTCTCTTAATGGCGGAGACAGGCAACCCCTTGGGTAGCCCGGATTTCATGGATATTCCAGTTTCGGCATCGAATACTCACAGCTTTACCCACAATTGTGGATAACTTTTAAACAGGCCCTGTAGATAGCCCTGTTCCGAGGGTGCGCATTAGCCTATTTAGTTGTTCGAATTTTTAAACGAATCTGGGGTTTCTCTCGATTGCGTCACCATGCAGAAGATGTCCACACGCGTAATCCACAGTGTTAATAACTTACAACCATGTCATTCAGCAGGAGATATTTGTTCCTGACTTGGGTTAACGCGTGGTTTGTACAATACCTGACCGCCTTATCCCCACCTGTGGATAAGGTTGTGAACAAGTAAATAGCAACCTTCTCCACAAGCCGTGTGGATAACCTGTTAATACTGTGGATATCTTTCACTCTTTAGATAAAGAGCGGCCGTATCAGCAGCACCGCAAAAGTGGCCATAAACATGCAGATGATCGCATCCAGAATGCGCCAAGACGTGGCGCTTGCAAAGATGCGGGATAAGAATCTGGAAGCATAGCCAAGAGCCGTGAACCAGCAAATGCTGGCAGCGATCGCCCCAAGTGCGAAATACCATTTACCTTCGTGCTGTGCGACTGCCACAGAACCGAGCAAAATCACCGTGTCTACGTAAACATGCGGATTAAGCCAGGTCAGAGACAAGGCTGTCAGAGCTACGGTCCAATTGGCGGTCGGGGCCGGAGAATTAGAAGTGCTTAGAATGCTAGGGGATATTGCACGCTTT
>DNHA01000181.1 GCA_003486025.1 Micrococcaceae bacterium
CGTCTGATGACCTGAAAATTACGTCTTGAGCTCCGTGTTTCTGAGCGAACCGCAAGGCCGCCATATTCACCGCGTAGGACAGGGTTTTGGCACCCATCAACAGCCACGGGGCGCGTTCGGCAATTTTTGAATCGTAGCCGCGATCCAGAAGCAGGACGTCGATTCCTGTTTCGCGCTGGTCTTTGCCAAGCTGTGGTGCCGGAGAAACGGTCACCCAGCAAAGTGCCTGTTCGGCATCCGAGGAGCCTCGCGAAACAACGAGTTTCACCACGGCTTCTTCGGCGCCACCGTCTGCATCGAAGTCGGCGACGGCCGTATCAATGGCCGAACGCCAGCGGTGTTCATCCGGGATGACCAGATCACAGGTTTCGGCCGAGATAGCCAAGCGAGCCAGATGCGCTTCCATTTTGCGCACTGCCTGGTTGGTGTAAAGCATCGACTCAAACACACCGTCTCCGCGTGTCACGCCTTGGGCGGTTACTGGAAGTTGAGGTGCAGTGATATCTGCCAGACGTCCGGCAGGATATGCCGGATCTAGGAATACGAGTGAGCTCATAGTTAAAGATTATCGAAAATTTACTGTTCTACGCGCCATCCAAGGCTCCAAGGACGAAGAAGTCGTTCACAGGACGATAGTCTAAGCAGAGAGTTTGATGACTTGACCGCGTGAAACACGCAAAAGTTATGAAGAAATTAAGAACGGGACGTATCTGAATGTTGCCTAGCGGCGAATTTATGCTTCATCTGGGGGCAGTGCTGTGGCCGATTGCCGTCACGATCGACATCATTGTGCGCTTCGTGATGATTGGCATCGTCCCGGGAAACCGCAGGCCTACCACTGCGATGGCATGGCTTTTGGCAATTTATTTCATCCCCGTCGCAGGTCTGGTTGCATACCTGTTGTTTGCTAATCCACGGCTGTCGAGGCGGCGGTTGGAAAAGCAGGCTCGGGCCAACGAAAGCATCACCAACGCCACAGCCCATACGAAGCTTCCCGAGGAGTTCCACTCCACCGAGGAATGGGTGGAATCGGTAGTGGTGCTCAATCGCAAGCTCGGTGCTTTCCCGCTGGATGGCGGAAATAAGATCGAGGTGCTTTCCAATTACAAGGCATCTTTGGAAGCTATGCGAGTGGCTATTGAAAAAGCCCAGCGTTATGTCCACATCCAGTTCTACATCATGGGTGACGATGAAGAATACGTTGGCCCGGTTCTTGATGCCTTGGAAGCTGCAGCCCGGCGCGGAGTCAACGTCAGGCTGCTCTTTGACCACTTGGGCACCTTGCGAGTCTCCGGCTACCGTGATCTGAAAAAACGGTTGCGTGCCTCAGGCATCGAATGGCGTGCCATGCTCCCCATCGATCCGATTGGCAGACGCTGGAGGCGACCGGACTTGCGCAACCACCGCAAGATCTTGGTGGTTGACGGCATCGTGGCATTCACCGGCAGCCAGAATCTCATTGAACCCGGTTACAAGCGCGAGGCCTCACACAAAATCGGCCGCGAATGGGTCGAGATGATGATCCGGGTTGAAGGTCCGCTGGTCCGCAGCTTGGATGTCACCTTTGCCACCGACTGGTGGCAGGAAGATGACACCACCGACGTTCTGTCGGATTTGACCGAAGCTTCACACCCGCTGTCCTTGGCAGACCAGCCGGGAACCACGCTGGCGCAAGTTTTGCCCAGCGGCCCAGGGTATGAATCGGAAAACAACCTGCGGCTGTTTAACACGTTGATGTACTCGGCCACCGAGCGGTTGAATATCACTAGCCCGTATTTTGTGCCTGACGATTCGCTGCTTTATGCCATCACCACCGCCGCGCAACGCGGGTTGGAAGTGAATTTGTATGTCTGCGAAAAGGGGGACCAGTTCCTCGTCCACCACGCGCAGCAGTCCTACTACCAGCAGCTGCTGCAGGCCGGGGTCCGGATCTACCGTTACCCTGCACCGATGGTGCTGCATACCAAGTGTTTCACCGCTGATGACGATGTTGCGGTGGTTGGCTCCTCAAATATGGATATGCGTTCGTTTAGTTTGAACATGGAAATCTCAGTGATGATGCTTGGCTCGGAGATGGTGAACGCGGTCAATGAAGTCCAGGATCATTACCGTGAGATTTCTTCGGAGCTGACCTTGAGCGAGTGGCGTCGCCGCCCGCGCCTGCAGCGCTGGATCGATAATGTCTGCCGGTTGAGCGCAACCTTGCAGTAGCGGAATTCTAAGGGCGCAACGGGAAGTGCGCGCCTAATGCGCGCAGCACGCCCACAGACTTGGTGATCACTTCTTCCCACTCCTCGTGAGGTTGTGAATCGGCGGTAATTGCCCCGCCCAAGCCAAGGCTCAAATCCCAGCTGCCGTCTGCAACGCGGTCACAGACCAGAGTGCGGATCACTACCGAAAAATCTGCCGAGCCGTTATAGCCGAGGTATCCCACGGAGCCAGAATAGAGGCCGCGCGGACGTTGCTCTTCGAGATTGTCCAGGATTTCCATGCTCGAAAGCTTGGGCGCCCCGGTCATTGAGCCCGGTGGAAATGCCTCGCGTAAAGCCAAGGCAGCGTCGCGTCGGTCTCGAAGCGTGGCATCGATGGTGGACACCATTTGATGTACCGTCGAATAGGTTTCCACCGCGCATAGTCGTTTGACCGCTACCGAACCGGGAATCGCATAATGCGATAGGTCGTTGCGCAATAGGTCAACGATCATGATGTTTTCGGCGCGGTCTTTGGGATGCGTGGCAAGGTCATGAGCCAGCGAGAAATCCTCATCTTCATCCCGGCCGCGCGGGCGGGTCCCCTTGATTGGTTCGGCGCGCAGGTGGCCGGAGGAATCCAGACTCAAGAATCTTTCCGGCGAAATGCTTGCCACTTCCAGCGCGTCCATGCGCAAGTAGTGGGCGAAGGGTGCCGGGCTTGACTCGCGCATCGCACAGTATGCCTCAAAGGGTGAAAATTCTGGGGTCTGTGCCGTTAACACCGTAGTGAGGCATGCTTCGTAGGTGTTGCCCTCAAAAATCTGTTCTTGCACCGCGCGGACTTTTTGCTGGTATCCGCTGGCCGAATCGGCGCATTCGAAGGTTAATGGCGGCAAGGGTGCGCAGCGCCGCGAGCCAGTGGTGCCCAGGGCATTGATAAGCTCGCGCAGCCGCGGCACCCGGAGGGTTGGGCAATGGAGCATCAGGCGGTTCAAACGGTGGTCCACCACCAGTACGGTGTCAGGGCAGAAGAACTGAGCATCGGGGCGAATGGTGGCGTCGCTAAGCTGTACGCTGCGGTCTTTCGCCCCCACTTCGCGGTTGAGTTCATAGCCCAGATAGCCCACCCATTGTGGCATCGGATAGTCAGCGCCGGCATCCGAGTGCTGGGGCCAGACCTGATGCAGGGCCGTAAAGAACTTCCCATCCAGGCGTACGGTACCGCCGCCAGCGGACACGGTGGTTCCGGAAGCATCATTGGTGAGGATGGCCGCTGCTGGATCCAGAGCCAAGGCGAGTACAGAGTATCTATTGCGATCCAGCGGATCGGTGAGTTCATGGCTCGTCGACTCCAGCAACGCGGCTCTTGGCAGCGCTTGGGCCAGCGACTCGAATAAGGCAGCCACATCCTTCGGAGCCTTAAAAGTTTGCTGTAGCTCAGGAGCCTGCACCGCTTCTTCACGCGGCAGCAGCTGTTGCAATTTTCCGGGAAGAAAGTGGTGCACCGTGCGCAGCTGCTGCACCGGAGTCTGCCCAGCGGCACCGTCCAAGATGATGGTGGCGTAGGTCTGCGGGGCTTCTGCCTGCAGATACGCAGCCTCTTGGCCAGCCCATCGTGCCCAGTATGGGCGATAAGTCTCGCCGTCGCGGGCCAGCGCGCGTTCGCGGCGCAGCACAGCGGGGGCTTCGAGCCAGATACTCACGTCGAGATGTTCACGTGCGGCGATGCCGGCCGCGCCGACTCCCTCAATGATGACCACTCGGCCAGGGGTAAAGGAGCTCAGGGCGCCGAAGCCGCTGGCCTCCCAGTCCCAGCTGCGCCAGGAAACTTCGCGGCCCTCGGCCAACTCCGGCAACAGCTTGGCGTAGAGTTCGCGGGCCTGATCCAATCCGTCCCACCCGGGGTAAAGATCTTCCAGATGCAGCACGCTGACGGTTTCCTCGGCACCCAGAAGGGTCGCCAAAGCCGCAGCAAATCGTGTCTTGCCCGCGCCGGAACGGCCGTCAAGGGCAATAATATATGGTCTAGCGGTTTCCACGAGAGGCGATGTTACTCCGCACATAATCAACGAGGGCGGGCAGGCTGGCAGAAATCATCTTCCAGGTTTCTCTAAAATCTCCGGCATCTCCATACCAAGGGTCATAGACTCCTTGGGATTCATGAGGTTCGTTGGCCACCGCGGGGTCAAAGGAACGGAACATGCGAAGCTGTGGACGTTCGCTCTGATCAATCTCGGCTAGGTGCGGAACGAGGAATTCGAAGTGGTCGGTATCCATTGCCAGGACTAGATCAACTTGGCCAAGTTCATTTTGGGCAATTTGCGTGGCAACGTGTTCCGAAGCGTCTACTCCGTGGGCGCGTAAGGTGTTTGCGGCGCGTGGATCGATACCGTTGCCGACTTCACCGTCGGTAGTTGCCCGGGAGAAGAGTTCAACCTCCAGCACTCCTGCATCAGCGAGGGCGCCCTTGAGCATGTACTCGGCCATCGGGGAGCGGCAGATATTCCCTGTGCACACGATCATTATCCGGAACATGTCATCAGTCTAGACACAAGTCGGGCCAACCTTCGAGAGCTACGCGCCCTATTTATGACTACAAAAAGGCAACGATTTAGATTAGGCCTGTGAACGGATGGAGAAATCGGTTTGCCAGCGGCTTTTTGCACTGCTCAATCTTCCGTGCGGCAAGTGCCGTATTCGCCTAATAGTTGCCCGGGCACGCGAGTTTCAAAGCAGCAAGCGCCATGGATGGATCAGTGGATGAGGAGCAACAGTGCGGCGACAAAGATAAAGAGCGTGCCGAAGATTAGATTCAAGATCTTGGCGCCGCGCACCGTGGTGGTGAAACGCTGGAAGCTGCGTGCGGTAGCGGCAAAGAAAAACCACATGACCAGAATGTCTACCGCAATGATCGTTCCGATGTAGATGGCGTACTGCGCAGCCAGAGGTTGGCCCGGTTGGATGAACTGAGGAGTAAAGGCCAAGAAAAATACGATGGCCTTGGGATTGAGCAAGTTCACCAGGATTCCCCTGCGCACCATTGCCCAGCGGCCCGAGACGCGGGTTTGGGCCGTTGCCTCTGAACGGACATCGGGTTTGGAAAGAATCATCCTGACACCCAAATACACCAGATAGGCCGCACCTGCGTAGCGCACGGCTGCAAAGATTGCCGTCGAACTGGCGACCAATAAACCCACTCCGGCGGCAACGATGATCACGTGTATGAGCAATGCGATCTGTTGGCCGATAATTCCCCAGATGGCTCCGCCGAAGCCAAGACGCATGGCGTTGGTCATGGTGTTGATGGCGCCGGCGCCTGGGGTGAAGCTGATGATGATGGAGGCGCCGAGCAGGGAGATCCAAAGTGCAAGTGTCACCAGAATAGCTTAGGCGTTCGGAGCCCTGTTCTGAGACTTGGCCTCGTGCTGTGACGCGGCGTCGATGACCGCGCTGTCGACGCCTTCGATAATCCGGCCCATGAAATCTGTAATCAGGGCAATCTGCTCAGCATCGTAATGAGCGATGGCATCAAGCATGCTTTTGCCCAGCGGCATGAACATTTCTCGTCCACCGGTGCGTGCCTTGTCGGTCAGCGCAATGCGCACCACGCGTCGGTCCTTATCGGTGCGTTGGCGCTCGATGAATCCGATCTTTTCCAGGCGGTCAAGCATGGCGGTGGTCGCAGGCGAACTCAAATGCAGCTCGTGGCTCAGATCCCGCGGTGAAGGCGGGGTGCCTTGCAGCTGGTATTTCATGATGATTGACAGGGCATTCATATCGGTGCGGTGCGTGCCGTGCAGGGCCCCGGTGGACTCAACGTACCTGTCGCTGGCGTGCGCAAATTCGCGCAGAAGTGCCACGAGCTGCTGGGAGGGGTTATTGCTCATAAAACTTATTGAATATGTAATAGAATCATTCGATCATAGAGATACTTCCCTGATAAGCTAAATAGGTCGAGAGCTTTCGACGCCCTACTGCCTCACCGAGAAAAGGATTGACCCGTGTCCCACGTGACAAAGCCGCACCGGCCCTCGAAGTTCAAGGGTGCGGGTATTCGAGTAATCGTCTACTCGCTGCTGGTGTTGATCTGGATAGCGATTGCCGGTGTAGGCGGTCCCACCTTCGGCAAACTTTCCGAAGTGCAGACCAATGACCAAGCAGCTTTTCTTCCCGCGACTGCCGAAGCGACCAAGGCGCTGGAATGGCAGAGCAAATTCCGCACCTCCGACGCAGTCCCGGCAGTGGTGCTGTTTACCAGCGAGAGCCAGTTTGACGCTGCCGACGGTGAGCAGCTGGCTGAGGGGTTTGCTGATTTTGAATACCTCGATGGGAAGGTCACCGGACCGTTCCTCTCCGAGGACAAGCGGGCGCTGGAACTTCTGGTTCCCGTCAGTGGCGAAGTCAAAGCAAATGTGGGCGTTGAAGAATTACGCAGCCTCACCGCGCAGCTGACCCCGCAGGCAGCTACCGCCTACGTCACCGGACCGGCGGGTTTCGCCGCTGATCTGACCGAGGCTTTCGGCGGTATCGACGGCGTGCTGCTCGGTGTGGCACTCGTTGCCGTGCTGGTCATTTTGCTGCTGGTTTATCGGTCCGTGCTGCTGCCGTTCACGGTGTTGCTGACCTCTGTGGTTGCCCTGTGCGCGGCCATCGTCACCGTTTATTACATGGCTGATGCTGGGTGGATCCGGCTGGATGGGCAATCGCAGGGCATTTTGTCCATTCTGGTCATCGGCGCCGCCACAGATTATTCGTTGCTGTTCGTCGCACGCCATAAGGAAGCCTTGACCGAAGGACTGGACAAATTCCAGGCAGTGTCCAAGGCATGGCGAAGGTCTTTTGAACCCATCGTCGCCTCCGGCGGAACCGTGACCGTTGGCCTGCTGTGCCTGCTTTTCTCGGATCTGAACTCCAATAAAGCATTGGGCCCGATTGGTGCCAGCGGCATCATCTTCTCCGTGATCGCCGCCTTGACCTTCCTTCCTGCGGTGCTTGGCCTGCTCGGACGTGCCGCCTACTGGCCATTTGCGCCCAAGGCCGCAGACCAAGGCGGGCATTTGGCAGTCAAAGAAGGCCTCTGGGGGCGCATCGCGAACTTCGTCGCTGCGCATCCTCGTCCCATCTGGATCTTCACGATCATCCTGCTGGCGGTAGGCGCCTTGGGCGTAACGGGGCTCAAGGCACATGGAGTGCCGCAAAGCGAGCTAGTAATCGGTGGTTCTGAATCCCGCGACGGACAAATTGCCTTGGGTGAACACTTCCCCGCAGGATCCGGCTCGCCAGCAATTGCGGTAGTCAACGAGGCCGACGCGGCGACGGTGCTCGAGGAGATCCTCGACGTCAGCGGAGTGGATTCTGCTTATCTGCAAGCCGAAGATGGCGGACCGGCCATGGCGCAACGCGGCGCAGCCCCGCAGGTGGTAGAAGGCCGGAGCCTGATCTCCATCACCTTGAGCGACGCTGCCGACTCGGACGCTGCCAAAGACACGATCGTTGCACTGCGCGATGCGGTGCACGCAATCGAGGCCGATGCATTGATCGGTGGCACCACAGCAACACAGCTGGATACCGCCGATACGGCGCTGGCCGACTTGGCCAAGATCATCCCCTTGACGCTGGGCGCGATTCTGATCATTCTGATGCTGCTGCTGCGTTCGGTGCTTGCTCCGGTGCTGCTGATCCTGAGCACCGTGCTTTCCTATGGGACGGCCATGGGCGTCAGCGCACTGGTATTCAACAACGTATTCAAGTTCTCGGGGGCCGATCCGGCCGTTCCGCTGTTTGGTTTTGTCTTCTTGGTAGCGCTGGGGGTGGACTACAACATCTTCTTGATGACCCGTGTGCGCGAAGAATCGCTGAAGCATGGAACCCGTGAAGGCATGCGCCGCGGCTTGAAGGTCACCGGCGGAGTCATTACCTCGGCAGGTGTGGTGCTGGCGGCGACCTTCGCAGCTCTGGGCGTCGTTCCAATCATGTTCTTGGCGCAGCTTGGTTTCATCGTGGCCTTTGGTGTCCTGCTCGATACGTTCATTGTCAGAAGCCTTCTGGTCCCTGCCTTAGTGGAGGAAATTGGGCCCAAGGTCTGGTGGCCTTCGAAGCTGGCGAACAAACCCGACGCTGCTGAAGAATCTGCATTAGTGTCTGAGATCTCCTGATTTTGGTGGATCTGACGGGCTCCGGTACTGCCGGAGCCCGTCATTGGCCTGTAGAATAAAACGGTGCGCACTTCTTGGCGATTCGGTGATTCTCCCGAAAAGCTCGGTGCGCATTCGTCGACAGTTTAGATTTCCCCCTTCCGAAGAGCTTCACCAGCTGGTGTCTTTTCTTTGCATAGTTGCGGACTTCCTCCTGGCTCGGCGAAACCAAACGCCAAAACCGGCGTGCGAATCAGAGAGAAAGTTTGAGCATGACTGCAACTTTTAGCGCCCTTGGCGTGCCCGAAAACATCGTCAACGTCCTAGCTGACCTTGGCATCGAATCGGCTTTTCCGATTCAGGAAGCAACCCTTCCCTCTACTCTTGCCGGCGGCGACGTCCTGGGCCGCGGACAGACCGGCTCGGGTAAAACCCTTGCCTTCTCCATTCCGATGGTGGCTCGGCTGGCTGCGCGTCCGCAGCGCCGCAAGGCCCGTTTCCCCCGCGCACTGATCATGGCTCCGACCCGCGAATTGGCGACTCAGATCGCCAAGGCCGTGGATCCGTTGGCCGCAGCCTCGGGTTTGCGCACCACGGTTATCTACGGTGGCGTGGCCCAGAGCCGTCAGGAAAAGGCCATGAACGAGGGCGTTGACATTGTCATCGCATGCCCAGGCCGCCTCGATGATCTGATCAAGCAGAAGGTCGTTGACCTTTCCCAGCTTGAAATCTCGATTCTGGACGAGGCCGACCACATGGCAGATATGGGCTTCTTGCCTGTAGTCCGCCGCATCATGGACCGCATGCCAACCGGCATCCAGCACATGCTCTTCTCGGCCACCTTGGACAACGGTGTGGACAAGGTTGTCAAGCGCTACCTGAGCAACCCCACCGTTCACTCGGTGGATGCTCCAGAAGCCGCAGTGAACACCATGGAACACCACGTCTTCGTCATTCCGTCCGATGACAAGAAAGAACTGATCCGGATTCTGGCTCAGGGCACCGGTCGCCGCATCATGTTCATGCGCACCAAGCACCACGCCAAGAAGATGGCCATCGCCCTGTCCAAGGCAGGCGTCCCATCGGTAGATCTGCACGGCAACCTGTCGCAGAACGCTCGTGACCGAAACCTGGCTGCGTTCTCTTCGGGTGAGGCCAAGGTTCTGGTCGCCACCGACGTTGCTGCTCGCGGCGTTCACGTTGACGGCGTGGAACTTGTTGTGCACGTTGATCCTCCAGCAGAGCACAAGGCATACACCCACCGCTCGGGCCGTACCGCCCGTGCAGGTTCCAGTGGCACCGTGGTGACCATTTGCACTCCAGATCAGCAGGGTGACGTATCCACCTTGCTTCGCCAGGCTGGCTTGAAGGTTCCTTTTGAGAAGGTCAACCTGAACTCTGCCGTCGTGGCAGAGGTTGTCGGCGAAGTGGCCGCACCGGTTGCTTATGTTGCTCCGGCGCAGCCGAAGGCTTCGCCACGCAAGCGCACCAGCCCTGGCGCCGGTAACGGTTCTTCGCGTGGAGGCAACGGCGGTAATGGTGCTCGCGGTGGCCGTCCAGGTCGCGGCGCTCGTTCCGAAGACGAAGGCCAGCAGAGCTCGAACCGTCGTCCAGCGCGCGGTGGCTCGGCCAACGCAGAACGTCCAGCACGTGGCGGACATTCGGCTAACGCCGAGCGCCCATCACGCGGCGGACACAATGCTAACGCCGAACGTCCAAGCGGTGGCAACCGTGCTCCACGCCAGGGTGGACGAGGCGACTCAGCCGGCGCACCAGCTAATGGCGGTCGTTCACGCGGTCCACGTCGCGCATCGAGCCCGGCAACTCGCAGCCGCTAAGCTATAGCGAATATTTTCTAGGAAGGTCCCCTTTCGTCTGCTTTTGTGCAGATGGGAGGGGACCTTTGTGCTTCGTGAATCCCCGGTGACGTCCAAAAGTCTAGATCTTTATGCTGACCCTTCGATGATGA
>DNHA01000016.1 GCA_003486025.1 Micrococcaceae bacterium
CCAGCTGAGCTATGGGCGCATATTTAGTTAGTTTGTTTCGCTCTCACGAACCTCAAATAACTATACAGAGGAATTTGAATCCCGACAAATCGGCAGCGGAACCTATCGAAGGTAGATGAACAGAAGGTTATGTGAAGAATTCAAAAGGGTACCGGTATACGTGACCTTGGTCACAGTAAAAGGTTATTGTTCATACTAAAACCCCCGAAATTTCGGGAAATTTATCTTACCTATTCTAGCATTTACTCATTGCTGAGGATTGGATCACACAAATTGATTGGTTCTCAACCCCTAGCCTTGATTTATTGACAAATTCAGCCCAATGGAGGGAATGGATAATGAGCACGAGCTCCGATCAGAACGTTATCAACGCAGCACCAACCACGCACGCAAAGTTGGCAGCCTGGGTTGAAGAAGTTGCAGCGCTGACGAAGCCCGATCGTGTTTATTGGGTCGACGGGTCCGTTGAAGAGAACGACCGTCTGACCGCCGAACTGGTTGAGGCAGGCACGCTGGTCAAATTGACCGACCCGAACTTCCCAAATTCTTACGCTGGCGCCTCGGACCCCAAAGATGTGGCCCGAGTCGAAGAGCGCACCTTCATCTGCTCGAAGAAGGAAGAAGACGCAGGCTTCACCAATAACTGGGAAGACCCAGAAAAAATGAAGTCGATGCTCAACGGACTGTTTGACGGTTCGATGCGCGGACGCACCATGTACGTCATCCCATTCGTCATGGGCCCACTGAACGCCGATGAGCCGGCCTACGGTGTTGAAATCAGCGACTCGGCTTACGTCGTCGCCTCAATGCGCATCATGGCCAAGATCGGCAACGAAGTGCTGCGCAAGATGGAAGCCGAAGAGGCGTTCTTCGTTCCAGCATTGCACTCGGTCGGTGCACCGCTTGAGCCAGGGCAGGAAGACGTTACCTGGCCATGCAACGAAAACAAATGGATCGTGCACTTCCCTGAAGAGCGCTCCATCATGTCCTACGGTTCGGGCTACGGCGGTAACGCACTACTGGGCAAGAAGTGCTACTCGCTGCGTATCGCCTCTGTGATGGCTCGTGACGAAGGCTGGCTTGCCGAGCACATGCTCATTTTGAAGCTGATCAGCCCGCAGAACAAGGCTTACCATATTGCCGCGGCCTTCCCTTCGGCTTGCGGCAAGACCAACCTGGCTCTGCTGGATCCAACCATTGAAGGCTGGAAAACCGAAACCCTGGGCGATGACATCAACTGGATGCGTATCGGCAAGGACGGCGAGCTGCGCGGTGTGAACCCGGAGTACGGCCTCTTCGGTGTTGCACCTGGCACCGGTTGGTCCACCAACCCGAACGCCATGCGTGCGATCACCAAGGGCAACTCAATCTTCACCAACGTTGCGTTGACCGACGAAGGTGGCGTGTGGTGGGAAGGCATGACCGAGGAAACTCCGGCACACCTGATCGACTGGTTGGGCAATGACTGGACTCCTGACTCAGGCCGTCCGGCAGCGCACCCCAACTCGCGCTTCTGCACCCCCATCGACCAGGTCGACATGCTCTCCGAGGATTACTACTCGCCTAATGGTGTGAAGATCGACGCGATCCTCTTCGGCGGACGTCGTAAGACGACCATTCCATTGGTCACCGAGGCGCGCAGCTGGACCAACGGCATCTTCATGGGCTCGACCCTGTCCTCGGAGACCACCGCTGCTGCCTCCGGTGCTACCGGTGTGATCCGCCGCGACCCAATGGCAATGCTGCCATTCATTGGCTACAACGCTGGGGACTACCTCAACCACTGGGACAAGATTTCGGCGAAGCTCAACCCAGAGCAGATGCCAAAAATCTTCTTGGTCAACTGGTTCCGCCGCAACGCAGAAGGCGGATTCGCATGGCCAGGGTTCGGCGATAACTCGCGCGTACTGAAGTGGGCCGTCGAGCGTATCGAAGGCACCGCAGATGCCAAGGAAACCATCATCGGCAACGTGCCGACCGGTGAATCCCTGGACATCAGTGGTCTGGAGAACTTCACCCCGGCGGACGTTGAAGCCGCAGTGGCCGTCAACAAGGACGAATGGGCCACCGAGGTCGAAGGCATCGAAGAATGGTACGCAAACTTCGGTGACGCGCTGCCAACTTCGCTGCGTGCCGAGCTCGATGGTTTGAAGGCCCGGCTGAACGCCTAAGTCCGGCTCACTAAAGATCCCTTGGGAACCGTACTTTCGGTACCCAAGGGATCTTTTTGCCGATCAGCACTAAGCAGTCGCTGTGCTGCCGGGATGGAATCGATCCGACGTGTAAATCAGTGCGCCAAAGGCGATCAAAGCGCTGGCCAACGCGGTCAGGGCAAAGGCCAGTGCCGAATCGGCCCCGGACAGACCCACTAACGGGGTCGCTAGAGCGCCAATGAGAAATTGCGCGGCACCCAGCAGGGCAGAGCCCGAGCCAGAAACTTCCCGGACCTCATTGAGCGCCAGCCCGGTGGTATTGCCCATGGTGAAACCAATGGCTGAGACGAACACAAAAATCACCGCGGCGAGAAGCAGGCTACGCACCTGTAGCAGTGCCAGTACCAGAAGCAGGACAGCCGAGCCGAGCAGCACGCTCAAGGCCACCGTAATGGTCCGGCGCAGCGGAATGCGGCCCACCAACCGTGCGGAGACCAAACCGGAGAGTATTAGGCCCACCGCATTGATGCCAAAGCACAATGCATAGTCTTGAGCACGCAACCCCATGACCGTCTGGTAAAGGAACGGCGAAGCGGAAACATAGGCCATCATGGCACCAAATGCGAAGCCGAACTGGACCAGATAACCGACAAAACGACGCCGTCCCAGGGCGACCTTCAGCGGCGCAAAAAAGTTACCGGTGGACCGTGCTGATATAGCGTGTGTTTCGCGATAGATAACCAGCGCACCAACAACCATCAGCAGCGCTGCGGCAGCCAGCACCCAGAGCACCAGGCGGAAACCACCCAGCGCGCCCAGATTCGCTCCCAGAAGCGGCGCCACGGCTGGGGCCACCGCGCCGATGGTCATGAGGATGCTGAAGATTCTTGCGGTCTGCACGCCCTTGGTCGTATCGGCCACGATCGCCTTGGAGATCACTACTCCGGCTGCTCCGCCAAACCCCTGCAACGCACGTGCAATACTCAATGTTTCCAACGTCGGAGCGAGCGCGGCGGCCACCGATGCAACCACAAATAGGATCGTGCCCCATCGCAAAGGCCGGGCTCGGCCTAAACGATCCGAGAGTGCACCCCAGAGGAATTGGCCTGCGCCCATACCGGCTAAGAAGAATGTCAGCGTGAGCTGGATAGCGGAGGCTGAGGCAGAGAACTCTGCGGTCATTTCCGGAAATGAGGGAAGATACATATCCGTGGCTAGCGGGCCGGTGGTGCCAAGAATGATCAGGAGGGCAAAGAGTGGCGCAGTTAGCCGCGAACGTTCGGGTGCTGAAGGCATGGAACTAGTCTATGAGCCTGACCAGCATTGTTAATTCTCCGGATGAGTCGACTGATTCTCGGCGGGGACCTCTTGCAAGGGTCCCGCTGGTTTGGCCGCAAACCAGGTCACCCCGGCGCCGGCCAGCGCGACGCAAAGAATACCGAACAGCGACAGCCAGCCCAGCTGTTCTCCAAGCAGCAGCCACCCAATGAGTGTCCCCATGGCAGGGTCGATGGCAAATAAGGTGCCCACCACACGAGCCGAGGAAATTCGGGCCGCCAACGTATCGACCAGATAGGGGATTGCTACACCTATGACGCCGCTCAGCGCCAATAAACCCCATTGCGGCGCGGAAACTTCCGCCACCTTAGGGATGCCAAAAGGCAGTGAAACCAGGGCGGCAATGGACACGGACAATGCTAGAGAACTGACCGAGGAATCATCGGCTTTGCCTACTTTTTCTGCCAGCAGTGTGTAGAGCGCAAAGCAAAGACCCGCACCGAGTCCAAAGGCAAAGCCCACCGCATCGAAGTGCCCTCCGGGCCCGGCTATGAGAATCACTCCGGCCAAGGCGAGCAATGCCCAGGCGGCTTCACGCAAGCGCCGGGAGTACACCAAAGCGACTACCGCCGGACCTAAGAAATCCAGCGTCACGGCAATCCCCAGTGGCAGGTGTTCGATTGCCTTATAAAGCAGCAGGTTCATCGCGGCCATCACGACGCCGTAAAAAATGATAGCGGACCAATTTGCGCGGTTCCTACCGCGCAAGGTTGGCCGAAGTAAAAGCCATAGGACTGCAGCAGCCAATACCAGACGTAACGAGCTGACTGCGGGGGAACCTAGAGAGTCAAACATGGAAGCCGAGATCGCTGAAGAACTTTGCACGCCAATGGAACCAATCAGCACGAATAATGCTGCTCGCCCACCCGCTGGTGGGAGGCTGGAAAGTTGTTTTGCGGGCTGGGAATTCATGGCGTGAGGCGACCTTCTTGAGTTTGCGGACCTCTCTGATTGAAGTGCATGCAGGTCAGCTAGCCAAGAATACGGCGGAAAATTGTCACAATCTGGGTTCAGTTCGTGGCTGCGGCCAAGTAAGTGGGTGCAAAATCAACTAAATATGAAAAGATGAATCCATGGTTTTGGCACGATTGATCCTAGGGTTGCTCTGTTTGGCACCGATGACTGGCTATGAGCTCAAGAAACATTTTGACTCCTCCATTAATCACTTCTGGAACGCTGACAAAGCGCAGATCTACCGCACGTTGGCTCAGCTAGTTGATCAGGGCTACGCGACGGTGACCACTGTGGCGCAGTCAAACTATCCAGATCGCCAAGAGCATCACATCACCGATGAAGGTCGGCAGGCCCTGGTTGGATGGCTTTCCGACGGAGCGGCGCAGGGTACAGAGCGGGATCCCTTCATGGGACAGGTATTTTTCGCGGCCGAACTGCCCCGCGAGGATATTGATCAGCTTCTGACCGAACGCCGGGGCAAAACGCAGGCAGTTTTAGATGACTATCTCTCCCAACGTGAGGGCATCGACATGCGAGCTGCCGCGGATCGTCGCAGTTTCCTCATGGCCGCCACCTTGGACCATGCAATTCGACAGCAGGCCGCCGAGCTGGAATGGCTTGACGCAGTAATGGAGCATCTGCCATGACACCAGGCAAAGACGCCGGTTCCACTGACAAGAAGTTCAGCAGGGACGCAACCGACTATCCGGAACTTCATCCAGCACGTCGTCCGTCCGGAAGAGATAAACCTGCCCAAACGCTGGTTTTTCTGCATGGCGGAAATGTTGGCAATTGGAGCTGGGATCCGCAGGTTCTAGCTTTTGGCGACTTCAATGTGCTGACCTTGCATCTTCCCGCTTTCGGCGCGCGGAGCGAAGAGACTTGGCAGGGTTTGGATTCGGCGGCCGATGATGTAGCAGCCCTTATCGCCGACGAGGTCTCCGAAGGCGGGGTGCACCTGGTAGGTATTTCCCTAGGCGGTGTGATTGCACTCCATGTGGCTGCGCGGCATCCAGAACTGGTCGAATCCTTGCTGCTGACAGGGACTCCGGTCACCGGTGTGCCGGCAGCTGCCCGCGCAATGAACCGGATGGCGCTGAAGCTGATTGGCAGTGAATGGTACTGGCGTTTCCAGGCCGGAGCCTATGGCATGGTCGATGACGAACGTGAGTTGTTCGCCGAACATGGTGTACTGCTGAAGCCGGAAAATTTACGAGCCATCATGGATGATCTGGACCCCGGCGGACTTCCCGGCAAGCTGTCAAACTATCGTGGGCCGGTACTGGCCTTGGCAGGTGGCAAAGAGCCTAAGCATGTGCAGAAGTCTTTCGAGGATTTGCGCCATGGCCTTCCGCAGGCGGTCACCCGGGTCGTGCCGGGCATGCATCACCAATGGAATATTGAGAACCCGCTATTATTCAATTCGGTAGTGCGGCGGTGGATCAGCGACGCGAGCCTTCATCAGATTCTAGTGGACCCGCAGGCAGCAAAACCGGAGAAGCCAGCTAGGGCAACGAAGCCATCAGGTGCACAGCCAGAAGCAGCTGAAGCCAAGCCGCACCAGGTAGATCCGCAACCTGCGGTTACCCAGCGCAAGCCGGAACTACCGAAGCCAAACAAAAAATAACCAGTCTTTAATGCAGCTAAGCGCGATGCAGATTCCCCCATAATTCGAATCTGCATCGCGCTTAGCTAGTTTATGGTTAGGCCGCCAGCCATACATCCGGACCGAAGACCTCATAGTGGATGTGCTCAGCAGGGACGCCGGCTGCTAGAGCCTGGCCGCGTACCGCGTGCATGAACGGCAGCGGGCCACACAGGTAGACATGGCTATCCACGGTCAAGCTGTCGCTCAGATCCATGTAACCGGATTTGGCTTCGATGTGCTCTGGCAGTTCACCGCGTTCGAACCAGGTGCTCAGCTTGGCCTGTGGCAGCTTGCTCAGCGACTCAATCATTTGCTCACGTAGTGGCCAGGCAGCGTATTCCTGGTCCGCGTGCAGGACGGTGAGCTTGCGGGTGGAGCCCTGTGCTGCCATGGTGCTCAGCGCTGCGGCACTTGGAGTGCAGCCGATACCGGCAGTAGCGATCACCAATGGTGCGCCGGACTCATCAATGGTCAGGTCACCGTAGGGGTTTGAGAGTTCAACGATGTCGCCAACCTTCAGCGAATTGTGCATGACCGGAGTGAACTCGCCATCCACATCAAGCTTCACGGTTACGGTGCGGCGTGCGGTGTTCTCGACATCCCCGCTGAGGGTGTATTGGCGCTCCTGGCGCAAACCATCGGTCATCGGCATGNNAGAGTAAACTCGCCATCCACATCAAGCTTGACCGTGATGGTCCGGCGGGCGGTGTTCTCAACATCCCGGCTCAGGGTGTACTGGCGTACCTGGCGCAGGCCATCGGCCATCGGCATGCGAACCGAAACGAACTGTCCTGCCTTGGCGGTCGAAGCGACAATATCATCGGCTGGTTCGAAGCTGAAGGTGACCGAGTTATTGGCCTCATCGGTACGCTCGGCGAGCTTCCACTGGCTGTAGACAACGTCGTTTGGCTGCTGTGAGTAGAGGCCCTTTTCGATCTTGATCAATGCGTGAGCCATCAGCCAGTAGACCTCGCTCCAGGCATCTGCGATCTCTTGGGTCAGCGCATCGCCTAGGTCCTCGGCGATGGCGGCGAAGAGGTGCTCGTACACGATGGGGTACTGCTCTTCGACGACACCTAGGGAGGTGTGCTTGTGGGCAATGCGAGCCAGCATCGTTTCCGGCAAAGTCTCTGGGGAATTGATCAGGTGGGTGGCGAACACTGCGATGGAGCCGGCCAGAGCTTGCTGCTGGGTTCCGTTTTTCTGGTTCGAACGGGAGAAGATTCCGTCGAGCAGCTGCGGGTGGGCGGCAAAGAGGCGGTCGTAGAAGTTGGGGGTAATGCTGGAGATGCGAGCACCAATGATCGGCAGTGTCGCTTCGATGACTGGGCGGGACTGGGTTGAAAGCATCTTGTCTCCTCAGAGGGTGAATGTATCTTGTATTTGAAATGCAAGATTATGAGTTAAGTTCTACGCCCCGTAGAAGAAGAATGCAAATTGAAGGTCCCGTTATCGGAGTTTTACGCGCTGATTACGCGTTATGACGCACAGTGGGAAAGGGTAGCAGCGTAATCGCTGGAGAGTTCTCACAAATTTCTGTGACAGTTAAAGAGTCTAGTGAAGCGTAAAAAGCTTCTCTGGCGCTCTTCAATGCCGAACGCAAGCGGCATCCTGCCGAGAGCGGGCAATTGCCAACTGCGTCATGGGTTGTGCAGTCAACCACATCCTCGCGCCAGTCCAGCGAACGCAAGAGTGCACCGACTGAGTAGGCTAAACCCCGTTCGGTGATTTGCGCGCCCCCATGGCGGCCGCGAGTGACCTCCAGGAGCCCCAAAGTACGCAATTCTACGATTGCCTTGGCCACATGGTTGTAGGGGACACCGACCAGTTCGGAAATCTCGCGACTGGTCAATTGGCCGACGCCGGGTGCGCCTAGAACCATCACGGTTCGCAGGCACACATCGGCGAAAGCACTGAGTTTCATGAACCCAGTCTACTGCTGTGCATTGGCCCAGATAGATTCGGCGGACTCCGCCGAAGGCTCCTCGAAGGTCCAATCGCCGCCAGGCTCGGCTGGCATCGAGTACGGCTGGACGATCGCCAGCGCGGCACCGACCTTGTGCTCCGCGACCACATGGATTGCGTCGCGGTCATCGGCTTCGAGCAATACATCCGAGGCAATTGCAATCGCTTCGAAGTGAGTTCCTTGCTCGTTCAGGACCTGTACCAGATCAGCGGCCATCGCCTCGGTATCAATGTCGGCATCCGGATCTTCAGGATTGTCCGTGGGTGGAACGGCGATCAAACGCAGTTCAGGCTCGCCATCGGCTTCTTGAGGTTCCAAAGCAATGGCGAAAGGCAAGAAGACACCCTGTTCCTCAAGCTGTTCGCGGGCCACACCAAGTGCGGTGCCCAAAACTTTGTTCAATGCGTCCTTGACGGACTCGTCGAGATCTTCGAGATTCACGGTGCTAACCCCTTAGTTGATGATGTTTGCTTCACGCACGATTGCTAAAACCGTATCGCGAATTGGTTCGATAATCTGTGCTGTGGCGCCTTCGCCGTTAAAGCGCAGGAAAGGTTCGGTATTCGAGGGACGCAAATTGATCCACCAGCTGCCATCCTTGGCAGTGAAGGTGGTGCCATCCAAGGTCGTGACATCCACCGGCTGATCAGCAAAATGCTTCACTACCCGAGCCGTGGCCCCTGCTTTATCTTCAACCTCGGAGTTAATTTCACCGGTAGCTACATACGGCTCAAATTCTCGGCCCAATTCCGACAACGGAAGATCCTGTCCCCCAAGCGCGGCGAGCACATGCATCGCGGCAAGCATGCCGGTATCCGCATTGTAAAAATCCCGGAAATAATAGTGTGCCGAATGCTCACCACCGAACACCGCGCCCTGGACAGCCATTTCAGCCTTGATAAATGAGTGGCCAACACGGGTCATCACCGCCACGCCACCAGACTTCTCAACAAATTCAGGCACTGCCTTGGACGTGATCAAGTTGTGGATGATCACCGGATGTTCCTCGCCTTCGGCCTGCACCCGAGCGATCTCACGCACCGCAACCAACGCGGTAATCGCACTTGGCGATAACGGCAAACCACGCTCATCGATCACGAAACAACGATCCGCGTCCCCATCAAAAGCCAGACCCAGGTCTGCCCCATGAGCCAGTACCGCGGCCTGCAAATCTTTGAGATTTTCCGGTTCCAGCGGATTCGCCGGGTGATTCGGGAAGGTGCCGTCAAGTTCAAAATACAACGGCACAATTTCCAGCGGCAATCCGGGTAGAACAGTATCGCCAAGCACCGCAGGAGTAGTCAATCCACCCATGCCGTTGCCCGCATCCACCACGAGCTTCAGCGGACGAATCGCGGACAAATCGACTAATTCACGCAGGTAGGCTGCATAATCTGCCAAGACGTCGCGCTCGCTGATGCGCCCTTGCTCGCCGTCGCCTGATACTGGCAAACCCTCATCGAGGTACTGCTGAGCCAAGTCGCGAATATCAAATAGCCCGGTGTCCGAAGAGACCGGGCGGGCGCCGGCCTTAGACATCTTAATGCCGTTGTACTGGGCCGGGTTGTGGCTGGCAGTAAACACCACCCCGGCCGCATTGTGCTTGCCAGAAGCAAAATAAAGTTCGTCGGTGGAAATTAGTCCTAGCATCACCACATTCGCGCCACGGTAGGTAGCGCCGCGGGCAAAGGCCTGTGCGAAGGTCGTGCTGGTGGGGCGCATATCGCCACCAACTAGAACGTCCTTCCCGGCCAGGGACAACACGTCGACAAAAGCGGCGCCAATGGCCTCGACTGCTTCGGCGTTGATGCTTTCGCCAACTACGCCACGCACGTCATAGGCCTTGAAACTCTGGTTCAGGTCAATTTCTTCACTCACAGCATTCAGACTACCGGTTTGCTGCTGCGAGATGGTGGCGAATGGCCAGTTAGTACATGGGAAATGGCTTACACTCGACCGCGGTTGTCCCCAATGCGTGCCGTGACGCAAACCAAATGTCGGCCGATGCTGAAATACTATGAGCATGGAAGCCAACGAGCACAATGATCTGAAGAATCTCGCGCTGCAGAAATTGCGTGCCCTGGTTCAGCACCCAGAGGCGCAGTTTCACGACGGCCAGTTTGAAGCGATTAGTGCGCTGGTCCAGGAACGCCGCCGGGCGCTGGTGGTGCAACGTACCGGCTGGGGCAAATCAGCGGTGTACTTCATTTCGTCGTTGCTGCTCCGTCAGCAGGGGTATGGGCCGACCCTCATTGTGTCTCCGTTGCTAGCTCTGATGCGTGACCAGGTGGCCGCGGCAGAACGTGCCGGGGTGCGGGCAGCCGCCATCAACTCTGCCAACGTACTTGAATGGCGCGAAATCCTTGCAAAGCTGGAACGCGATGAAATTGACGTATTGCTGGTTTCTCCAGAAAGACTGAACAATCCCTCTTTCCGTGAGCATCAACTTCCAATGCTGATGAAACGTCTGGGACTGCTGGTGATCGATGAAGCGCATTGCATCTCCGATTGGGGCCACGATTTCCGCCCCGACTACCGGCGTATCCGCGATTTGATAAATCGTTTGCCGCAGGGGCTACCTGTACTGGCTACCACCGCAACTGCGAACACACGCGTAGTGCAAGACGTCGCCGAGCAGCTCTCTGGCGGAACGCAAGAAGTTTTCACCTTGCGTGGCACACTGGCCCGAGATTCATTGCGGCTAGGGGTACTGCGCCTGCCCTCGCCACGTATGCAATTGGCTTGGTTGCTGAGCCATATCAATGATTTCCATGGTTCGGGCATTATTTACACTTTGACCGTCTCGGCGGCGGAAGATATCGCACGGTTGCTACGCGATGCCGGGCATCCGGTCGCGGCCTATACCGGACGAACCGACCTGGAAGAACGCGAAAAGCTGGAACAAGCGCTGAAAGCCAATGAAGTGAAAGCCTTGATTGCTACTAGTGCGTTAGGGATGGGGTTTGATAAGCCAGATCTGGGATTTGTTATCCATGTCGGGGCACCCAGTTCACCGGTGGCCTACTACCAGCAAGTGGGCCGTGCAGGTCGTGGAAGTATCGACGCCGACGTTCTGCTGCTGCCAGGACAAGATGATTCCGAAATCTGGGAGTACTTCGCCACCAGTTCCATGCCGGATCAGCAACGCGCGAATCAAGTACTGGAGGCACTGGGGCAAACCGATGGTGCAATGAGCGTTCCAGCACTTGAAAGTGCCGTCAACCTTCGCAGGTCGCCGTTAGAACTGCTGCTGAAGGTCTTGGCCGTTGATGGGGCGGTGGAACGCGTAGCCGGAGGTTGGATGCGCACCGACATGCCTTGGGCCTACGATGCAGAACGCTACAAGCGTGTGGCGCAGAGTCGGGTGCATGAACAGACGCTGATGATCGATTATGAGAACACTCGTGGCTGCCGCATGGAATTCCTTACGAAAGCATTGGATGACCCGAAGTCGGCACCCTGCGGACGCTGCGACAATTGCGCTGGAACGTGGTTCGATGACCACATTCCAGACGAGTCAAAAGACAACGCCCAAGCCGCTCTGGTTCGGGCCGGTGTCCAGATTGAACCTCGCAAGCTCTATCCGTCGGGACTGCAGCGCTTAGGCCATTCACTCAAGGGGAAAATCCCGGTGGATGAGCAATTATCCACCGGCCGCGCGTTGGCGCGTCTGACTGATTTGGGGTGGGGCAACAGGCTGCGCCAACTATTCGGTGACCCGGTGGATAAGCCGGTTGACCCCGCGATGCTTGAAGCCTGCACGAAGGTACTGGCCGAATGGAACTGGGAGCAACGACCGGTAGCAGTACTGGCAATGCCTTCGACCAAGCGCCCACAGCTGATTACTTCGCTGGCACAGGGACTGGCACAGATTGGTCAGCTGCGCTATTTGGGCCAACTTGAGTACCGTGGGGCTCCTCCGCAGGGTGGTCCTGGCGGCAACTCTGCCTTCCGTATCGCCGCGGTGGCTGATGCTTTTGAAATCCCTGCACAAATCGATCAAATGCTGGCTACAGCACCGGGACCGGTGATGCTCGTTGACGATTTGGCTGACTCGCGTTGGTCCTTGGCCATGGCCGGTCGGGCAGTACGGATTGCTGGGGCACCGGGTGTTTTGCCTTTCACTCTAGGCATAGCAGGATAATCGCACAGTTAAACAAAGTAGTCTGGAGATATGGAGATCGTCATCTGGCTCGTTATTGCTATTGCTGTTGTTGCCCTCGGATACGTGTGGCTTCAGTCTGTCCGGAAGAAAAATACGGCACAGATTTCCCAAGCCATCAACCGCGAGGCAGCGCAAGAAGCAAACGCGAAGTTGGATGACACCTCCCGCAAGGCGATTTACCGCAACCTCGCTAAAGGCGACGTCATGGGTGCGGTGCAAAACTACCGTGCCGTCACCGGTGACACCGTCAAAAATTGCGTGATTGNNTATGCCGTGCGTAGCCTTGATGCCTACCCGCAGACTGCTCCGGCCAAGGAACTGCCGGTAGACGAAGCAGAGATTCAGGCGCTTCGTGACAAACTCGAAGCACAGATCGCCGATTCTGACGACGGCTCAGGCGTAGCGACCTCTGGTGCTGTAGCGCCGGACGTTGATCTGGAAAAGTCCGATGACCTTTGGGTGGTGCCCGAAGAGTGGAGTAGCCAGTTCGGCTCGGAGCAGGAACAGAATGCCACACATTTTAAAATGGCATTTGAAGTTGAGGGAGAGTCGCACGAGTTCTCCAGTGAACAGCTGCCTCCGAATGAATACGACCAACTCTTTTCGATGCTGCGCGACGAGAACTTCTCCGGTGCCGCGCAAATCCTTCATGGACACACCGGGCTGCCTGTCGAAGACCTCGAACGAATGATCTCGACCTCGCCAATGGCAGGACAAAGTTCGCACGGAAACGTTGCAGATTTCCGCTTTGAAGGTCAAGGCCCAGAAGGTCCTGTGCACTTCGACGCAGCAGATCTCCCCGAACTAGAACGTGAAGCACTCTTTGATGCCATCGCCGATACCGATCTGGAACGGATGTCAGAGATTATCGTGCGGCACACACAACTGCCCGAAGATATTGTGCAAAATATGCTGCGCACCTTCGTGAAACGCAAAGACTGAGTTTCGCATTTGAACGTTGCTTCGGTAGAAACAGTTGGTTATCGTAAGGGACTACCGGCCTTGCGCCGTCGCTCACGAAAGGAACCTGGCCATGGAACCGAGTAATAAGAATACGGACCCGGCTGTACCGCCCATCGGTGATGATGAAGGTCTGAACGAACAACATAATGCAGAAGAAGCGCGAAAACTGCGCGAAGCGGAAGAACGCATCAAAGAGGCCGCTCATGATGTGGAACGCGGTCTGAAATAAAATTTTGAAACCCCTGGACTGATGGCGATAAATGCCGAAGTCTGGGGGTTTCTGCGTTTAAGGCACCTCGGAACCACATTGTGTGAACTGCCAATAGAAAAAGTAAAACCCCCTAGTTTCCTAGGGGGTTTTGGCGGACACGGGGAGATTCGAACTCCCGGTCGAGTTTAACCCCGACACTTCATTAGCAGTGAAGCCCATTCGGCCGCTCTGGCACGTATCCATCCGCTGTTTCCAGCAGAATCTAGCCTACCTGAACATAGCCGAGTGTTCCAAAACGAGGGTGTTAACGTACCTGTCGCCACAGGAATTCGTAGCTAGTAGCTAACATTCTCGCCGTGGAATCGTTATCTGTGGAGCCGGCATGTCCGCCATTCTCGGGCTCATGGTATCGCACAGAGGAGATTCCCAGATCCATCATCTTTGCGGCCATCTTGCGCGCTTGTGAAGGACCCACACGGTCATCGGTGGTGGTAGTCCAGATCAGCGATGCAGGGTATTCCTCAATGGGATGCGGTTGATCAGTCAAACGGTGCAGCGGGGAAAAGCTGCGCAGAAACTCCCAGTCATCTGGAACATCTGGGTCTCCGTACTCAGCTATCCACGAATGCCCAGCAGCGAGCTGTGTATAGCGGCGCATATCCAGCAGTGGTACCCCGCAGGAGATGGCACCAAACAACTGTGGGTAGCCGGTGATCATATTGCCCATCAGCAAACCACCATTGGAGCGACCGGTGGCTGCGAGGCGTTCGCGTTTGGTCACACCTCGGGTCACTAGGTCTTCGGCAATGGCAGCGAAGTCCTCATAGGCACGGTGTCGCTTTTCGCGTAAAGCCGCCCGGTGCCACTCGGGCCCATATTCCCCGCCGCCGCGAATATTCGCCATGACATATACAGGACGCCGCCCATTGGCTGAGCGCTTGTTCAACCAGCCAACTCCCATGGCAGGGGAGTACCCAGGAGTCATGCTGTGTTGGAAGCCTCCGTAGCCATCCATCAATACCGAATTTTCGCCGTCGAGTTCCAGCTGCGCATCGGCGATCTGGAAATATGGAACACGCGTACCATCTTTTGAACGCGCAAAATGTTGGGTCACCTCGAAGCCGCTGGCATCAAATCGTTCTGGTGAACGCTTCAGCACCGTCGCCGGTTCGCCAACAGAACCGCGCAGCAGCGTGGTCGGGGTGGTGAAACCAGTAATAGTCATCCAATAGTCGTCGGCCGTTGCTGCATCCTCATCGTCCACCGAACTCACCGATACGCTGAGCATCGGGTCTTCCATCGGCAGCGTGGACTGCGCAAAATTGTTGTGCAGGTCAAAGACCAAAATCTGGGCGGCGACATCATGGAGCACCGAGACGAGTAAATAATTGGCGGTGAAGTCCAGTCCTTGCAAGGAAGTTTTTGCATCTGGGGCGAACACCACCTGTGCAATGCGTCCATCGGCTAAGAAATCAGCGAGGTGACTCAATGCCAGGGAGCCTGCCGGGATCAGCTGGCCCTGATGCGTCCAATCGGTCTGTGGAGCAAAGAGTACCCATTGGCGGTGCAGACTGACCTGAACATCGGTGGGCACCTCAATTTGGTGGTGTGTTCCGTCGACAATAATGCCGGTGTGGGAGTTGTAAAAGTCGATGGCGTCAGTGGTGACAATACGTTCAAAACCCGGGGTTGAGTCGTAATAACAAAATGCCGCCACGTGTTCCTGATCAACTTCAAAAACAACGTTGGCGTCGGCTAGCGTTGCGCCGCGGGTTAGCTCCCGTGCTGTGGAAGCGTAGGTGGACCGTGTCGTATTGGTTTCATCGGTGGCCGAGGTGACAAGCAAGGTGTCTTCATCGATCCAGCTAGCGGAGGTTTTAGCTACTGCAAGGTCAAATCCGTCGTCGATGAAGCGTAGATTTTCCAGGTCGAATTCGCGAATTCTCACCTGGTCTCCACCGTCGGGACTCAACCTGATCAGAGCTTTACGGTGGGGTTCACCGGGTGTGGGGCGCAGGAATGAAGAGCCTGCGAAATGCCATTGTGCGCCCTGTGCAGTGGCGTACTGATCCATATCGAGTAGTAGCTCCCAAACAGGGCTCTCGCTGCAGTAGGAGTCCCACGTGGTGCGCCGCCAGATTCCCAGCCGATGCTCGGCATCACGCCAAAAATTGTAGTAGAAGTCGCCACGTTTGGTGACCATCGCAATGCGGTCCGTCGAATCCAGGACTTCACGGATAGCCTCAACACTCTGGGCGTAGTCTGCATCGTGGAGTTCTTCCTCCGTTCGCTGAGTCTGGGAGCGTACCCAAGCCAGGGCGGCAGCATCATGGATGCCTTCGAGCCAAGCGTATTGATCTGTCGTTGCCAGAGAGCCGGAGGAGAATGAAGTCATAAACCCAGTCTATGCATTGGATCGGGGAGAAGAACCGGTCACATGGTACGCGGCAGGTTCTGCGCAGTTGCTGCAGAGATAGCCCCGGAGCAAACACAAGAATTTGCCAGGAGGTAATAATCTTGGAAGGTGAGCATCTTGTCGGAAGAAACCCAGCCGCAGTACAACATCGCTATCATTGGTGCCGGTCCACGTGGTACCAGCGTCATTGAACGCCTTGCCAAACTGGCCATCAAAGTACCTGAACTGGCAACGAAGGTGCGCGTGACCGTATTTGACCCATACCGTCCAGGTTCAGGTCACGTATGGAGCCCTAAACAGTCTCCGCACTTTCTGATGAATACACCCGCCTCATTCCCTACGGTGGCTCCCGAACGAGTCGTGACCGAGCCTGGACTTAGCTTCCAGCAGTTTGTTGACAACCATGGCGACGGGCGTCCCTTGGACGAACGGCAAGCTGCGGCCTTACGCAATACTCGCCGCGGCACCTATCCGCCACGAGCAATCTACGGTTGCTACCTAGAGCATGTATACGACTCCTGTGTTCAGGTACTCGACGCACATCCAAACATTGTGGTGAATTACGTTCGTGCCGAAGTCATCGCGGTTCGACCGCAACGTATTGGATACCAACTCGAGTACGAGGTTTCGGCTCCTGCCAGTCACAGTACCGAACAACTAACCGTCGATACTGTAGTCCTGGCTTTAGGCCACCAAAGCTCTGAATTGAACCCTTGGCAAAAACAGTTGCAACGCGCTGCGGAACAGGCAGCAGCCATTTATCTGCCTCCCGCTGTGCCAGCTGACGTTGACTACTCGAATTTCCGAGCAGGCGAGCCTGCACTCCTTCGTGGCATGGGACTTAATTTCTTCGACGGAATGGCAGAGCTGACCCTGGGACGTGGCGGAATCTTCAAAGAAGTCAGTGATGAGCCTGGGCAACGCTTTGAATACATTGCCTCGGGACAAGAACCGCAACTCATTGCAGCTTCGCGTCGCGGAACACCGTATTGGGGCAAACCAGTAGTCGAAGAATTCATCCCAGACGAAATCATTCTGCGCTTTTTCCATGCCGAGGATCTGATTAGCAAGGTCGTCGAAGCGCGTCACTCAAACCCAGAAGCAACCTTAAGTTTCTCCCGGCATATCTGGCCGCAGCTACACCGCGATATTCTGTGGGCATACTACTCACAATGTGCGAGTCTCGAAGCCGCCAACCCAGCCAGGGACACTACGGCATTCCTGGCTGGAGTGGAAGATATCCTCGAAGCGGAGCACCACGAAGGAAATCAAGTATGGCTTAGCGAATTGCGTACCTACATTGAGCAATTCGCACATCTACGCTGGTTAGATATTCCATCACTAGCTCGACCGTTTGACCAGATTGGTTTTGGTTCTCACGAGGAGTATCAACAAGCAGTGAGAGAGTATCTGGCCGGCAATGCTCGGCATAGCACTGGGGGACTGGCCGACCCACTGTCACGGGCAATTATGACTATGAACGCAGGGCGTATGGTGATCAAGGATTTGGTCACTAAGGGGATCTTGGACGAACAGTCGCGGATTGAAGAGGTCCAGGCCCACTTCGAACCACTGGTCGAGGGGTTGTCTTCCGGTCCGCCCCTTGAAAGGATCGAACAGCTGCTGGCGCTGTCGCGCGCCTCACTGGTTCACTTCATTGGTCCCGAACCGGAATTTGGTTTTGACGATCTGAGCGGTAAATTCACTGCCTCCTCGCCATGGGTAGATACTGACATCTACGAAGCCAAAGTGTTATGTGAAGCAATGATGCCAGCCAACCGGGTCATGCAAAACAACACAGCGCTGATTACTCAACTTCTAGCGGACAAGGTGGCACGTGCGCATACCTGGCGCAATGCCGAAGGTGAGCAAATGACAGGGTCTGGGTTTGATGTTGTAGGGGAGCCCTATCGCCTGATCAACGGAGAAGGGTTGGCCCACCGCGGAATCTTTGTCCTCGGGCTGCAACTATCATCCGCACAGTGGGGCACTGCCATTGCGGCTCAAGCAGGAGACACCACGGATCCTGCGGCGCAAACCCTGCGTGATGCGGAACAAATAGTCATTGAAATCGGGCGTATGGCCGGAGTCAATTTGGAGGAGCTCTTGGCAGGAAGCGCTAAATAAGAAAGTCTGGGCTGGTAGATCATTTGATCTACCAGCCCAGACTGTTACGCGGATGGTAAGAGATTTGAACTCTTGGTACGGGGTTACCGCACACTGGTTTTCAAGACCAGCTCCTTAGGCCGCTCGGACAACCATCCAACCCGAAAAATTATACGCTATGAACAAGCCAAGAGAGGAATCGACTCAGATGAGTAACACGATGACGACCTATATCTACGCCAGCGCAGGTGGTCCGGAGGTGCTAGAAAGCCAAACTCGCCCTATTCCAGAGCCCGCAGACCACGAGGTATTGATCAAGGTGGCCGCGTTCGGATTGAACCGTGCTGATGTGCAGCAACGCAAAGGCGTGTACCCGCCGCCGCCAGGGGAAAGCGATATTCCAGGACTCGAAGTTTCTGGCATTATCGCCAAGGTCGGAAAGCACGTTACCGGGTTCGCAGAAGGCGACCACGTAGCGGCGCTGCTAGCCAGTGGCGGGTATGCCCAGTACGTCAGTGTGGATGCCTCCCATGTGCTGCCAGTGCCGGAGCAGCTAGATCTAATCGAGGCTGCCGGGCTGCCAGAAGTGGCCTGCACCGTAGTTTCAAATATCTTCCTAGAAGGTGAACTCAAAAAAGCCCAGACGATACTAATCCACGGTGGTTCCGGAGGGATCGGTTCGATGGCTATTCAGTTAGCTAAAGCTGCCGGGGCAACGGTAATTGTCACCGCCTCCTCGGAAGAGAAAATCTCCTACTGCAAGGAGTTGGGAGCAGACGAAGGCATCAACTATCGGGAGGAAGATGTTCTCGAACGCGTGCGCGAGCTGACGGACTCGCACGGTGTGGACCTCATCCTTGACGTGGTGGGAGCAAAATACTTAGCTATGAATGTTAAGGCGCTCGCCGTCGGAGGACGGCT
Source organism: Micrococcaceae bacterium (assembly GCA_003486025.1). Lineage (GTDB taxonomy): Bacteria > Actinomycetota > Actinomycetes > Actinomycetales > Micrococcaceae > Glutamicibacter. The sequence goes on from DNHA01000016.1 coordinate 18,842, forward strand.
GGTGATCATTGGCTTGCAAGGCGGGGCGAAAGCCGAGTTGGATCTTCGCGCCTTAATGGGTAAGCGCGCTCGCGTCATTGGCACCACGCTTCGTGCCCGGCCGGCAGCGGAAAAAACCGCTATCGTAGCCGAAACCGCGCAACGTATCGCCCCACTGCTGGTCTCAGGAAAACTGAGTTTGAATGTCACCAGAATATTCGATTTCCAGGACGTTGTTTCTGCGCATGAATATTTTGATTCAGGAAAACATGTGGGAAAAATTGTAGTTAGAGCTTGATTTACTAATACCCATTTCGCGTAAAGTAACTCTGTGGTATTACCACGTGACCCGCTCCATAGGAGCGGGTCAGCATCATCACTTGAAACTTACCGAGGAGGTCACTCTTTTATGAGTACCCAGCAAGCACTCCCGCCGGCAGGTGTGGACCCAGAGGTCGTTGAACGCGAGGATAAGCGTTGGACTCCGCTACGTATCGCGATCTGGGTTATTATCGCTTTGATTGGCGCCGTGGCCTGGTCCATGCTCGCTTTCTCCCGCGGCGAGACCATTAATGCAATCTGGTTCGTCTTTGCTGCGGTGGCGACGTACCTGATTGCCTACCGTTTCTACGCGAAGTACATCGAACGCAAAATTGCCA
>DNHA01000074.1 GCA_003486025.1 Micrococcaceae bacterium
CGCCAACTGCCGAAACCACCTGGGGCCAGGACCAACTTCACAGGCTGATGTCCTGTTCGGCCAAGGCCTACCCCGAATTTATTGATCGAATTTTTCAGGCCACCGGCCAGCGCGCTGCTTACGTTGAAAATTCGACTTTGGTTGTCGCCGCCGAAGTAGCGGATATGGATGCGCTGCTGGAACTAAAGCGGCTGCAAGACTCGCTGGGGTTCAGCGCTGAACGCCTTATGCCCAGCGCCGCACGCAGACTTGAACCTGCTTTGGCGGCTAACATTGCCGGCGCCATGTACTGCGCCGAAGACCAGCAAGTGGACCCACGGTCTTTGCTGAACATTCTGAGCAGCTACTTTGAATCCTCCATCGTGCACGAGACCGTGGTGGGGCTCCTGAGCCACGGGTCAAAAACCAGTGGTGTGATCACTGCCAGCGGGCTGCGAATCCCAGCGGACCAAGTGCTTCTGTCCTCCGGACTAGGGCATATACCGGGCGTACCAAACCTCGCGCTGCGCCCGGTATATGGCGATATCTTGCGGTTGCAAGGCTCACTGCGATTCCCCTTGATCAAGCGAACTGTTCGCGGGATTGTGCACCGTGAGCCGGTGTATCTGGTCCCACGGGCCGACGGAAGTTTGGTACTGGGAGCTTCAAGCCGTGAAGACGGACAAGAACAGGTCAACGTGGGACAGCTACATGCGTTGTTGGACAATGCGCGCAGGCTTGTGCCGGGCATCGTGGATACCACGCTGAACGAAGCAATCGTCCGCGCGCGTCCCACCACGCCGGACGATCGACCGCTGATCGGCCGGCTGGATTCCGGGCTCGTGCTGTCCACCGGCTACTCGCGGCACGGGGTGCTGCTAGCCCCACTCGGAGCACAGCTCGGAGCCAGGCTGTTGCTCGACGAACCACAAGATACGCAGCTACTCGCCGCTGTCTCGCCGAAAAGATTTGGCGACGGCCACTTGCAAACCAGCACCTTTTAGGAGGCAATAAACATGCAAGAAATAGAACTCTTCCTCAACTCCACACCCACCACCATGCCCGCTCACAGCACCGTGCGTGAACTGATCGCCGCACATACCGGAAAGCAAATCACCGAGGACGGCCGAGCCAGCGATGGAACACGTCTGGGCCTTGCGGTCGCGGTGAACTCTGCTGTGGTCCCACGCAGTGGCTGGAATGATTTCCGGTTGCAGCCTGGCCACCGGGTGGAGCTAGTCACCGCCGCGCAGGGAGGCTGAAGATGGAAGAACTTACGATGGAGAACGACGGATTTGACGTTGCCGGGGTACGGTTCGCGTCTCGACTCATCCTTGGCACCGGGGGAGCAACCTCGCTGGATACTCTAGAACAAGCGCTGCGGGTCTCGGCCACCGAGCTGACCACGGTATCGATCAGGCACTTCGCGGCTGCCGGCTCCGGGTCCGTGTACGAACTTCTAGCGCGCAATTCTGTGCGGCCACTGCCGAACACCGCCGGTTGTTTCACCGCACGGGACGCAATACTCACCGCCCAGCTGGCGCGTGAAGCTCTGGAAACAAATTGGATCAAGCTGGAAGTCATCGCCGACGAGCATACTCTGCTCCCGGATCCGATTGAACTATTCACCGCTGCTGAGGAACTGGTCAACGACGGATTCCAGGTTTTCGCCTACACCAATGACGATCCGGTGATGGCTCTGAGATTGGAGCAGCTGGGTGTAGCGGCGGTGATGCCGGCCGGTGCCCCGATTGGCTCGGGCTTAGGGATCCTGAATCCACACAATATTTCCACTATTACCGCGCGAGCCTCGGTACCGGTGATCTTGGATGCCGGCGTAGGCACCGCCTCGGATGCGGCCAAAGCCATGGAGCTGGGCTGCGACGCTGTACTGCTGGCCAGCGCGGTCACCCGAGCCAATAACGCACCATTGATGGCCGCAGCCATGCGTGATGCCGTACGTGCAGGCCGCGCGGCACGGCTGGCCGGACGCATCGTGCAACGCGACCTTGCGCTGGCTTCCTCACCGGATTCCGGGATGATGCAGGCGCTCATTGGCGACTTCTCGTGAGCACCGAACCGCGCCTGGCCCGGGAGTTAACCGCGGGACAGCTAGCTAGATATTCTCGGCACCTGACTCTGCCGGGAGTTGGAATCAACGGGCAAAACCGGATCGCCAATGCCAAGGTATTGATTATTGGCGCTGGGGGACTGGGCAGTCCTATTGCCAGCTATCTGATCGCCGCCGGGGTGAAACAGCTTAGTGTCATCGATCCGGATCGCGTGGAGCTGTCAAATTTGCAACGCCAGATCCTGCACCGTGAACAGGACCAGGGCGCGCTGAAGGTTGCGTCGGTGCAACGCCTTGCCGAAGAGCTCAACAGCGAGGTTGCGGTGCACTGCCATGGCGCATATTTGTCACCAGCCAACGCCGTGGAACTTTTTGCCGAACACGACGTGGTGATCGATGGCAGCGATAATTTTGCGACGCGCTACCTCTCCAGCGATGCCGCAGAAATTACCGGTACACCGTTGGTGTGGGGGACGATTTTCCAATTTTCGGGCCAGGTCTCGGTTTTTGATCCGCAATCCGGTCCGATGCTGCGCGATATCTTCCCTGAGATGCCAGACGCCGATTCGGTACCGTCTTGTGCCGAAGGCGGGGTCTTCGGTGCGCTGTGCGGTGTGGTCGGATCGTTGATGGCTACCGAAGCGCTAAAAATAATAACCAACGTGGGACACCCGTTGACCGGGAAACTATGGCTCTACGACGCGCTGACCGCAGACGTGCAGATTTTGAATTTTGGCCGCGACCCACAGCGGGCGCCGGTGCGGGAACTTGGCGATTATGAATCCCGGTCTTGTTCGGTGGATTTGCCGGGCGGGGAAATCGACGTGAGCGAAGTAGAAGAGCTGCGGGCCCAGGGCCAATTGGTATTGCTCGACGTGCGTGAACCATGGGAACGTGCCCTGGCAGCTATCGAGGGCAGTATCCATCTGCCCCTGGACCAATTGTCCGGTGACTTCTGGACGCAGTTCCAGTGGGAGCAGGGAACCCGCGTGGTGACCGTCTGCAAAACCGGGGTACGCTCGGTTCGCGCCGCTGCCACGCTCAACGCGGCGAGGCCGGCAACGCTTGCCCCGGTGCTCAGCCTGAGTGGTGGAACACTGCGCTGGCTAGCGCAGGTTCGTGGCCAAGTCGTGGACTACTAGGAAGAACTGACATACTGAAGCAATGGAGTCAACCAAAAAATTACTGATCAGAGAGCTATCCGCGGCCGATGAACAGCAAGCAATTGCCGCTCACCACGCGTTGCTCGACGATGATTTTGATTTTCTCCCGACTTGGTCAGCCCGGCAAAGCTGGAGCGGCTACGTGCAACGCATGAGCGAAGGGCGTAGCGGTGACTTCATCCCCGAGGGCTGGGTGCGCAGCGGTTTATTCGTCGGGGTCTGCGAGGGAAAGCTCGTAGGACGCATCTCGGTGCGCTACGAGCTCAACGATTTTCTGAGCGAGGTCGGCGGTCACCTTGGGTATGGTGTGGTCCCGGAATTCCGCGGCCAAGGCTTCGCTACGCAATTGTGCGAATTTGCGCTGGCAGAGCTCAGATTCCACGGTGTGCGCTCGGCTTTGGTAACCTGTGATGAGCAGAACGTTGCTTCACAGGCAACGATCATCGCCTGCGGCGGACAAGCCGATGAAAAACGCCCCACGGTGCATGAAACCGGGGGAAACACCAAACTGCGTTATTGGATTTCAACGGCGCGCTATTAGGCGTTAATGAAGCTATTTCTGTATGTTCCACCACAGATAAACGATGTACTTGTCCGAAGCGCGTAAAATAGTATGTTGGGTCGACTGTGGCCCCGCCTCCGAGACCCTAAATTCTCTACACGAAGTGAGCCTTCCCGTATGTCAGATACAACTCTCATCCGTCGCGACGACCTGCGCAACGTAGCAATCGTTGCGCACGTTGACCACGGCAAGACCACCATGGTCAACGCTATGCTCCAGCAGACTGGTGCATTCGAAAGCCATGGTGAAACCGAAGATCGCGTGATGGACTCCGGCGAGTTGGAACGCGAGAAGGGCATCACCATTCTTGCTAAGAACACCACCGTGTTCTACAGCGGCCCAGCTGCCGAGGGCAAGAACATGACCATGAACATCATCGATACCCCGGGTCACGCTGACTTCGGTGGCGAGGTCGAGCGCGGCCTGTCCATGGTTGATGGCGTGGTTCTGCTTGTCGACGCTTCCGAAGGCCCGCTGCCACAGACCCGCTTCGTGCTGCGTAAGGCACTGAGCGCCGATCTGCCCGTCATCATCGTGGTCAACAAGACCGACCGTCCCGATTCGCGCATCGATGGCGTCATCTCCGACTCCATGGACCTGCTGCTCGGACTGGCCTCGGACTTGGCCGACGAAGCTCCAGACCTGGATCTGGACAAGGTCTTGAACGTGCCGATCGTCTTCGCCTCGGGCAAGGCCGGCTACGCGTCGATGACCCAGCCTGCAGATGGCACCTTGCCGGACAACGAAGATCTTGAGCCACTGTTCGAGACCATCATCAAGCACGTGCCAGCACCGACTTACACCGAGGGTGAAGTTCTGCAGGCCCACGTGACCAACCTTGACGCCTCGCCATTCCTTGGCCGTCTGGCACTGCTGCGTATCTTCAACGGCACGCTGCGCAAGGGCCAGCAGGTTAACTGGGCCCGCCAGGATGGCACCATGAAGCAGGTCAAGATCACCGAACTGCTGGCCACCAAGGGCCTGACCCGCGTTCCGGCCGAGTCCGCTGGACCGGGCGAGATCGTTGCCGTTGCCGGTATCGAAGACATCATGATCGGTGAGACCCTCACCGACCTTGAGAACCCGAAGCCGCTGCCGCTGATCACCGTTGATCCACCTGCGATCTCGATGACCATTGGTATCAACACCTCGCCGCTGGCCGGCAAGGTCAAGGGTGCCAAGGTGACCGCGCGCCAGGTGAAGGATCGCCTGGACAAGGAACTGATCGGTAACGTTTCGCTGAGCATCCTGCCAACCGAGCGTCCGGACGCTTGGGAAGTCCAGGGCCGTGGCGAATTGGCTCTGGCCATCCTCGTGGAGCAGATGCGCCGCGAAGGCTTCGAGCTGACCGTGGGCAAGCCACAGGTTGTCACCAAGATTGTTGACGGCAAGGTTCATGAGCCAATGGAGCACATGACCATCGACGTGCCAGAAGAGTACCTGGGCGCAATCACCCAGCTGATGGCTTCACGCAAGGGCCGGATGACCAACATGGCCAACCACGGCACCGGCTGGGTCCGCATGGAATTCATCGTTCCTGCTCGTGGCCTGATCGGCTTCCGCACCCGCTTCATGACCGAAACCCGCGGCGCTGGTATCGCAGCATCGCTGGCCGAAGGCTATGAGCCATGGGCCGGTCCAATCGAGTACCGTATCAACGGTTCGATCGTGGCTGACCGCTCCGGCGTTGTCACCCCGTTCGCGATGATCAAGCTCCAGGAACGCATGAACTTCTTCGTGCAGCCGACCTCCGAGGTCTACGAGGGCATGATCGTTGGCGAGAACTCGCGCGCCGATGACATGGACGTGAACATCACCAAGGAAAAGCAGCTCACCAACATGCGTGCAGCTTCCTCGGATAGCTTCGAGAACATGACCCCGCCACGCAACCTGACTCTTGAAGAGTCCCTCGAATTCGCCCGCGAAGACGAGTGCGTTGAGGTCACCCCGGATGCCGTGCGTATCCGCAAGGTTCTGTTGAACGCCAGCGACCGTGCCAAGGCAACTCGTGCGCGAGCAAAGAGCTAACCAGCCGCTGACCGCCGGCAGTAACCTGAGCGCGCTAGTGCGCGGTCTGGTTGCTGCCGTGGTTTCCGGTTTACTCGGCACTGCAATCCATGCCTCGCTGAGCTACGCGGGAGATATCCCGCTGGTTTGGGGAGTGCTGGTGGCGTGGCTGCTCTTGGGCTTGCTGGTGTATTGGTCGGTGGTTGCCTCGGGCAAACTCTGGGCCGGCGCGGTGGGCTTCATCGGCTGCTACCTGGTGGTCGGGTCGATTTCCTATTTCGGAAACGACACGATGATCTTGCCGATGCAGTACCTGCAATATCTACCCGGTCCGACCATAGCCTCGCTGTTATGGATGTATGGCATGATCGTGCCCGCGGTGATCTCGCT
>DNHA01000329.1 GCA_003486025.1 Micrococcaceae bacterium
ACCGCCTTGCGTCTTGCCGCTGCGCTGGAAGACGGCTCGCCGTGCCTGGTTTGTGGCTCGCTAGAACATCCGCAGCCGGCTCAGGCGGAGGATACTGCCGAGCTCATCGATGACGAGCAGCTGGAGGCGTTGGAGAAAGTCGTTCACACAGAACGCGAACTGCAGCGTGCGAAGGCCAAAATCAGGGATGTGGCGACCACCAAATTTGAGACGGCAGCCGAGTCTGCGAAAGATGCAGATCTTGCGTCCGGACAATCGACTGTCCAGGCAGCGCAGGTCAAGCTGGATGAAACTACCGCGAAACAGGCGGAGGTCACCAAGCTGGTGCAAAAATTGGAGTCACTGCGTACCGGCATCGAAAAGAAAACAGCCAAGGTTGCGCAGGCTGCTCTTGCCCACGCTACGAGCAGCAAGCAAGTTGAATCGTTGAGCGGCCAAATTGCCGAGCTTGACGTCAAGCTGGCGCAGCTGCGTGAGGGAAGCGAAGCAGGACTTAACGAGCTGGTGACGAGGGTGCGAGCGGAGTTCACGATCTTCAATCGGGCCTACAACGCACTGTCAGACCATTTATCCGCCGTCAGCAACGCCAGCAAAGCGGAGGCTACGTGGATCACACAACGCGACGACGCCGGTTTTGAAAATGATCAAGATTACGCTCTGGCGCTGCTCAGCGAGCAGAAGCGTGAAGAATTTCAGCGACTGCAACATGAGGACACGGTGCGTGCCAGCGCCATCACGACGCTCAAAGCATCTGCAGATTATCTTCGGGCCAAAGATCTCACCGCCCAAGGAATTGATGCACCGACCGCGGAGGAAACGCTTCGGGTCAACGAGCACGTCGAAGCCACCGAGCAACGGTACGAGTCCGCGCGCCAGGACGAGGTGCTGGCGCAGACGCAACTGGAACGTCTGCGTACTTCAGTGACGGCTTTGAGCGAGTACCGCGCCGATTCCGGGCCGGTCATCGACGCGTATCGCAGGCTGCGGGATTTGGCCGACGTGATTCGCGGAGGGGGCGAGAACAAATACAAGATGACGCTGAGCACCTATGTGCTGGCGGCGCGGTTGGAAGAAGTTGAACAGGCCGCCACCGAGCGGTTGAAGATCATGTCCTCCGAACGCTATTCGCTGCACCATGATGATTCCACCCGAGGCAATTCAAAATCGGGTCTGGGCTTGCGCGTCCGGGACTCATGGACCGGGAAGGAACGTGACACCCAGACGCTGTCCGGCGGTGAAACATTCATGGCTTCACTGGCTCTGGCCTTAGGACTGGCGGATGTGATCTCGCATCACAGCGGTGCGGTAGATATGCAGACCCTCTTTGTGGACGAAGGGTTTGGTTCCCTTGACGCCGAGACCCTGGAGCAGGTGATGGAAGCGCTGGAATCACTGCGTGCAGGCGGACGGATGATCGGCCTGGTGTCCCACGTTTCGGAGATGAAACAGCGAATCACCAACCGGGTGACGGTNNCATGTTTCGGAGATGAAACAACGAATTACCAACCGAGTGACGGTTATCAAAACCCAGCACGGTTCCACAATTGAGATGACCCCAGAAGTGATGCTCGCCATCTGAGCTAGACATTGACCAAGACGCTGGTATCTTGAAAGTAGTGCCATCAGGCATGTCTGGGAAATTTTGTGTGTCGGGGGGCGTGGGACGACACACGCTTTGTTGTGGAGAATTGTTGACTCAACATATGTTGTCCAATGAACCGAACCAAAAAATAGAACCTAAGCCAGGGTTTTCTTCACTGGTTCCTATGGTTGGAGCGGCCTACGTTCCGCTATCTTTCTTTGCTAGATTGCCGCTGGCAATGCTCACCATTGGGTCGATGACCCTCGTGACTGCAAGTTCCGGTTCCTATGCGCTCGGTGGTTTGAGCGCCGCCATGGTGGGGCTTGGTTCTGCCGTTGGCGGGCCGAGCATCGGGCTTCTCGCGGACCGCTTCGGCCAGCGTCCGGTGCTGATTCCAGCAGCGATCTTGCATACCATTTTGCTGCTGTTGCTGACCTGGTATGGCAATAGCGGTTCGAACATGCTGGTCGGTGTGCTGGTACTGATTTCCTTGCTCGCGGGAGCCAGCGGTCCCCAGGTCGGACCGATGTCTCGGGTGCGCTGGATCTCAATGACGCGCCGGCAGCAAAAAAATCCTAAGGTGCTCACCGCGGCGTTGAGCCTGGAATCGATGCTGGACGAGCTTGGCTTCGTCTTCGGGCCGGTTGCCGTAGGTCTTCTGGCCTCGCTGGTACACCCGACCTTGCCGCTGCTGATCGCTGCGGTGCTCACCGTGGTGCTGGTTCCAACCTTTGCGAAGCACCGCACCGTCGACGAGGTTAAACCCCACGGCAGCGGCGAACCCGAAGTGAAGGTGCGCATCTCCAAGGCGCAAGTGGCAGCCATCGGCGCGCTGGTGCTGGGCATGATTGGCTTGGGTACGGTCTTTGGCTCGTCTGCTGCTGGCACGCTCGCATTTGCCGGCGCACTGGGTAACTCCAACCAGGGCGGCTTGCTCTACGGCGCAATGGGTCTTTCCAGCGCGTTGGCAGCGATTTCCGTGGCTTCCTGGCCACAGGGATTCAGCCAGATCAACCGCTGGATCACCTGCGGAGTGGCGCTGACCGTTGCCAGCTTTGGATTGCACTATGCCAGCTCCGTGCCATGGATGCTGCTGGCTCTGTTTGTGGCAGGTTTTGCTGTCGGGCCGGTGATTGTCACCGGGATGACCTTGGGCGGCGAGGTTGCTCCGCCAAAGCTGCTGTCCACCGTGATGACTCTATTGTCAGCCGGAATCGTGGTGGGCACCTCAATCGGCAACGGTTTGGCCGGAGTGCTGGCAGAATCTTCCGGTTATCTCGGGGCCTACTGGGTCTCTACGGCAGCGGCGTTCCTCATCTTGCTTGCGGCTCTGCTGATGAAGCTGATCGTTGCAAAGGCCCCGTCGTTGCGACGCGTGCGCTAACCCGAAAAAGCTACGCCGAAGGCTCCTTTCCCTCAAGGGAAAGGAGCCTTCGGTAGTTAAGTCTGAGGCGGCCTAAATTTTCAGCTTAGTTCGTCGCCAACGTTCAGTGCCGCTTCCTTCAGTGCACGAATAATGTGCTCGCGGGTGTCTACGGTACTGGTAGCAAAAATGACTGCCAGGGCTGCCGGTGTGGGGCCGGTGTGGGATATCGGGACCGCAATCGCGGTGACGCCTTGGATCACTTCATCCTCACTGGTGGAATAGCCCTCAATCCGTGCGGTGCGCGCCGGTTCGCGGTACTCAATACCGGTATCCATCGCATCCCATTGGCTGCGCGTGTATTGGGATTGGATTGCGATGCCTGGCGCGCCGATATCCATGCCGTGCACCGAACCTGGACGGTGCACTATGGCGCTGCCTGAATGCACCGGTTCTACGGACTGCAAGGTGGTGCACATATCGTGTTCCCAGACGGCTAAAAACGCCGTCATGGACAGTTCGTTGGCAAGCCTGGTGAGCTCGGGCAGTGCGGCGGACTGCAGGTCGCGCTGCACCGATCGGGCAAGGACTGCCAAACCCGAGGCAGAACGGATTCTGCCGGATTCATCGCGGCTGAGCAGGCGGTGTTCTTCGAGCGTGCGCAGGATCCGGTAGGCGATGGAGCGGTGGACGTCGAGCCGCTCGGCGATTTCCGCGATGGTGAGGTTGACCGGGGACTCGGCAACGATTTCCAAGGCCCGGATTCCGCGAGACAGGGTTTGCGAGGATGACATCTTCTTCATTCCGGCGCTGGCTCCCGAATTTTCCGGTGCACAGTCAGCCTTGGGCTCGACGCTGGGTGTACTTAAATCGAGTCTAGGGGTTCTTTATCCGAACAGCGAATTCCTTTTTTGAACCACTGGATGAAATGTGAAAAATCACAGCTTGTGAGGACGCTCACTCCTAGTTTAGTATGTATCTATTACCCGTCCGAACGGTCGGTAATTATCTGCACCTTCAGCTGAGGACACTCGCACATGTCTATAACCGCATCACGTACCCAGGAAGAACGGCGCGTTCTCGCCGGCACCCTGGTAGGTACCACCATCGAGTGGTACGACTTCTTCATTTTCGCTCAGCTCACCGCGACGCTGCTGACTCCGCTGTTCCTGGAACCGCTCGGTGAGTCAAACCCAGCGGTAGCGCAGATCCTCTCCTTTGCGATGATCGGCATCTCCTTCTTCTTCCGCCCATTGGGCGCCATCGTGGCCGGTCACCTGGGTGACCGCTATGGACGCAAGAAGATTCTGGTGCTGACCTTGATCCTCATGGGCGCGGCCACCTCACTGATCGGTGTGCTGCCAACCTACGCCGCAATTGGCATCGGAGCACCTATCTTGCTGGTGCTTCTCCGTGTGATCCAGGGCTTCTCCGCCGGAGGCGAATGGGGAGGCGCCGCGCTGATGGCAGTGGAGCACGCACCGAAGGCCCGCCGCGGCTACTTCGGAGCCTTCCCGCAGATCGGCGTGCCGATCGGCATGATCCTGGCAACCGGGTTGCTCTACATCCTGCG
>DNHA01000055.1:0-1534 GCA_003486025.1 Micrococcaceae bacterium
CCACTGATCCAAGTTGTCTGGATCAGCCACGAAGGTGACCTCGATACCGAGTTTGCGCAGCGTGTGCTTGAACAGGTTCTGCGTTCCACCGTAGAGGCTCGGGCTGGCCACCACATGGTCTCCAGCCTGAGCCAAGTTGAGAATTGCGAGGGTGGTTGCTGCCTGCCCCGAGGCGAGCAGCAGTGCGCCGACACCGCCTTCAAGGTCCGCGATACGGTTTTCGACCGCTTCCTGCGTCGGGTTGCCGATGCGAGTGTAGATCGGCTACAGCTCCTGCAGTGCAAAGCGAGCCGCCGCGCTCTCTGCGTTCGGGAAAACAAAAGAGGTGGTTTGGTAAATCGGCAGGGCACGCGCACCGGTGACCGGATCTGGCTGTTGCCCGGAGTGGATCTGACGTGTTTCAAAAGACCAGTTGTTACTCATGGTTTCCTCCATATAGCTTGTCGACTATGGGGGTACAACACTGAAAAACACACCGACGGAAAATTCCTCGTCGAGGTACTTTTCAGGGGGTAACCCGCGCTTGTCCTCAACACTTGGTGAGTCGAGGGCCAGGTCTTCACCCGGGGCACCCCACCGCGGCGGAGGGTTGCCGCCCAGTAAGCCGGGGCTTGTTACTGGGACTCATGACCTGATTCAAGTCTGCCGGACAACCGAAGAATTTGGCAAGATGAGATGCCTGGAAGTGACTCAATCGGTCATATAGATCTTTTATGAAGAAATTTATGCAGGGTATTCGATTACCGCAATACCACTTAGGGTTACCTAAGTCGAGACTGAGATCACATAGTGACATGATGGGGCACATGATGAGGCTAGATCACGTTAGTTACGCATGTGGCCCCGATGGACTCATGCCAACCGCCGAAAGAATCTCCAAAGCTTTGGGCCTGGAATTCGTCAAGGGGGGCGTACATCCGCGTTTTGGAACGCGGAATGTCATTTTCCCGCTCAAGCACAACCAGTACCTAGAAGTTGTTGAAGTTCTAAACCATCCTTCCAGCGATAAAGCACCGTTTGGGCAGGCAGTTCGAGCCCGCTCCGAGCTTGGTGGCGGCTGGATGGGATGGTGTGTTTCTGTTGAAGACCTCTCCAGCGCCGAAGAGCGGCTGGGACGCAAATCTGTTCCGGGAAACCGAAAGTTCCCAGACGGCCGCGAACTGACCTGGCAGCAGGTTGGAATCAAGGGTCTGATCGCTGACCCGCAGGTCCCGTACTTGCTGCGCTGGGACGCTGGCACCGAGGATTTGCATCCGTCCAAGGCTCTAGAGCCTGTAGGGGCGATTCAAAGTATCACTATCGCTGGTTCCCGAGATCGAGTATTGGACTGGCTCGGCCAGCCCGAAAACGTCAATCTTGGCGCGGTAAGCATGGAATACGAAGCGCCCAACGGCACTCCGGGCATCTTGTCGGTCACCTTTGAAACCGACAACGGTTTGGTCACGCTGTAACAAGGAACGCCAAATAAGGGGTAGGTGACGACGGCTACGTCCTCGCCTACCCTTTGTCGTTCCAACTATCCAAGCCTTTTGCC
>DNHA01000055.1:1614-9223 GCA_003486025.1 Micrococcaceae bacterium
CTTTGGGCACACCGCGTTCGGCAAGCCAACGGGTTGCTGCCCCAATAATCTCCTGCCCCAACCCCTGGCCTTGCATCTCGGGATGGACCGCCACGTAATACAGCCAGCCACGGTGGCCATCAAAGCCGACCATCGCTGTGGCAATCAGTTGTTGTTCATGGTGTCCCACTAGAATCGTGGAGCTCTGATTCTCCAAGGCTTTACGAGCATCCGCCTCAGGATCATTCCATGGCCGCGTAAGCTCGACGCTTCGCCACAGGGCTGTTGCTTCGCTTATTTCGGCCACTTTGAGTTCACTGATTTGCATAGGTAAAACGTACCGTTGAAAGCGTCGTTTATTGCCATTGCACAACGCTTTCCGTCGTGGGCTAGCTTCCGATACCGATAGCGGGGCCGAAGAACATGAAGCCGACAAAGCCCACTGCGTCCAATAAGAAGTGCGCGATCACCAACGGCATCACTCGACCATACTTGTGGTAGATCCAGCCGAAAACCACACCCATGGCCATATTTCCCAGCATTGGGCCAACACCTTGATACAGGTGGTAGCTTCCGCGGATCAGCGCCGAAACCAAAATCAGCGTCCACGGCCCGAAGTTGAGTTTCTTTCCGTAGCCGAAGAGGAACGCCAACATGATCACTTCTTCGAGTACCGCATGGCGTACGGCAGAAAGCAGCAGCACCGGCACGCTCCACCAATAATCTGCAAGATTCGCCGTAGACAGAGCGGTGGTGATTCCTAAGGCGCGGCCTGCGGCGTATACCCCCAGAGTTCCGAGACCCATGGCAAGAAATAATCCTGCCCCGAGCAACGAATCTTTGCTTGGCCGGCGAAAGTCGAATCCGATATCTTTCACGCTTCGACCCAGCGTGCGGCGCATCAAGTACAGCGCAAGAAGAACCGGGATCAGGGCAAAGAAAATATCCAACAGCTGATATGACAGGTCGAAGTATTCGCGGGTGTTGAGCGGATTATTCATCGACGTGGTCTGGTCGCGTAGCGGCGCACGAGTCACCTTGTCGGCGAAACTAATCAGCGAATACACCGCGCTCTGCCCCAGACAGAGACCCATAACAAGGAAGATTTCCATCTTGAGGATGCCAGCATTGCTCTTCGTCAGCGTCTTTTCACCAGTCACCTATCGATCATAGACTTCGACCACTGTGTTGGAGCTGAGCGTGGGGTAATCCCCTGAACAGGAACAGCAAGTATGCGCGCAGATATGAGATGTTCAAGCTGCATTAAAAAGTCAAAGGAGCACCGCGCCCAAGCTAATGGGGCAGCGCTCCTTGACTAGCGCAACACCAGACGAACTAATTCGCCAGTGTCGCAAAAACTTATTAGCTGTTTAGTGCGGCAATTGCTGCATCGTAATCTGGCTCCGTGGTGATTTCCGGAACGATCTGGGTGTAAACGACCTTACCGGTCTCGTCCAAGACGACGACAGAACGTGCCAAGAGACCCGCTAGCGGCCCATCTACCTGGGTCACGCCATACGCCGAGCCGAAGTCCGAGCGGAACACGGAAGCAGCGGTCACATTTTCGATGTTCTCTGCACCGCAGAAGCGGCCCAAAGCGAATGGCAAGTCAGCCGAAACACACACAACAGTGGTGTTTTCCAAGCCGGCAGCTAGTTCGTTGAAGCGGCGTACGCTAGCAGCGCACACACCGGTGTCGACCGATGGGAAGATGTTCAGCACCACGCGTCGGCCAGCAAGTGATTCGCTGGTGACATCTGCGAGGCCGGTGTCGGTGAGGGTGAACGCTGGAGCCTGCGTGCCAACGGCTGGCAGCTCTCCAATAGTCTGGACGGGGGTATCTTTGAATGCAGTAGTAGCCATACTTCATTGTCTATCACGGATGGCCGACTTACATCTATATTTCGGTCTCAGCGCAACGATACATCTACTGTTTACCTCTATTCATCCCACGTTTCATGGTTCCGCATTCTTTGCCCCGTGACAGACTCAGGCTATGACCCAGGGCCCTGCTCTGCACTCCTACGCTTCCAAAATGCGCATGCTAACCGAGGAAGGCATCGATTTTGAGGTTGATGTACGCTTTTCTCGACATGCTGATTTCCCGCTCAGCAACAGTTTTGGACATTGGCTGTGGAATTGGCAATGCCGTAAATGGTCTTCGGGCCCGCGGACATCAGGCGTTTGGAATCGATCCGACAATGGCCGTGCTCCGGACGGCCGAAGACCTCTACGAACCTAGCTGGTTCAGGCAGCTGGGGGCCGGTGAGATCACGTTCGGACGCTTAGCCGGCCTTGCCCTTCCGGCTACCTATGACGCCATCTTGCTAGCCGGAAACGTTCCGGCTTTTCTCACGGAATCCGATTTCGCAAGATGCATGGCTCAACTGGAAAATCACCTCAACCACAATGGCGTTCTTGTCATTGGCACCACCGCTGCCATGCGCGGCGGGCCCACAGATCAAGATCTCGCAGTAAGAGGCACCGGCCTCATCTTGACTCACCGCTATGCCGACTGGCACCTTGGCTCATTTGATCAAGAATCGCCGTGGTCCGTGAGCATTTTTGGACGCTCCAGCATTCGGCAGTTTTCCGAAACGCCCGACGGTAAATTTATCCTCAGAGGGTAACCATTACTCCTGCTCGATACACGCTGTGTGTCAGAGCCATTCCCGGCCGGTATGCCAGGTGCGCGGCAGAGGGCGCATCCAGAACATGCAGGTCCGCACGTTTCCCAACTTCTAGTGACCCAACTTTGTCCGCCACACCAAGGGCTAGGGCACCGCCAAAAGTGGCTGCCTCAATCGCCTCGGCAAGGCTCAGCTTCATTTGCAGCACCGCGGTCGCCACACAGAAGTTCATGTTGCTGGTGTAGCTGGTTCCCGGATTGCAGTTGCTGGCCAACGCGATCACCACACCGGCGTCGAGCATCTCACGCCCGGGCGCCAAAGGCTGACGAGTGGAAAGGTCGCAGGCCGGAAGGCAGGTAGCCACCACCCCAGGAGAACCTTTCCGTGCTGCTTTGTCCCAACCGCTCCAGGACCCGGCCAGCGCCGTGATGTCCGCTGGTTCAAGATAATTCACGTGGTCCACCGAGTGGCTGCCAAATTCTACGGCGAGCTTGGTCCCGGGACCTGAGCCCAGCTGATTACCGTGGACCTTTGTGGAGATCCCACGGACTTTGGCCGCTTGAAGTACTCGGCGTGACTGCTCTTCGTTAAATGCTCCGCGTTCGCAGAATACATCCACAAAATCTACGCTCCCGGCCACAGCATCAAGCATTGGGCCGGCTACCTCGTTGGTGTACTCATCTGCGTCCCGTCCAGCAGGAACCAGATGAGCACCCAGAAAAGTCACCTGATCCACGGCTTCTCGTGCCAGGCGTGCATGGCGCACTTCCTCCTCTAAGGTGAGCCCGTAACCGGTTTTAGTTTCCATCCAGGTCGTTCCCATAGACAGTGCTTCGGCTCTTCGGGCTGAGACCAGTTCATATAAGGTTTTGTCATCGGTTCCGCGGGTTGCCGCGGTGGTGACGGCAATCCCCCCGGCGGCATAGTCTTCACCGGCCATCCGGGCAACAAACTCATCGGCACGGTCCCCGGCAAAGACTAGATGGCTGTGCGAGTCCACCCACCCCGGCAGTACCGCCCTGCCGCCTACATCGGTGACAGTGTCTGCTTCTGGGGCCCGCTGCGCGGAGCCCACCCAATCAATGATTCCGTCTCGGATCAGCACTGCTGCATCCATTAGTACGGTGCCGGCGGCGTCAACGGTGGTCAGTTGGGAGATGTTTGTCAGTAAGTGGGTGCTCATCTGCTTGTGGTTCCTTTTGCTTGAGTGCGTCCTAAGATTCTGATGGCGCACCATCACGGTCCTTATCAGAGCTTATTGAAAAGTACGCCACTCAGGAACCGAAGACATCAGGTTCAATCCGGCATTTCGGACTGGTCAGCAGATACGACAAAGTCGCCCCGTTTCCGTTGAGGGAATCGGGGCGACTTTGACCGTCTATTTAGCGCGAGGCGACGAAGGCCTTCACGCAGGCTTCGATATCTTCCGCCGAATGCGCTGCGGAAAGCTGCACACGGATGCGTGCTGCACCCTTTGGCACGACCGGAAAGCTGAATGCGGTGACAAAAACACCGTGTTCCAGCATTTTTCCGGCTACTTCTGCGGCTTTAACCGCATCGCCGAACATCACCGGGATGATTGCGTGTTCGCCGTCGAGCAGGTCAAAACCTTCCTCGGTCATCCGGCGGCGGAAGTGCGCCGCATTCTCAAAGAGTTTCTCGCGCAGGTCACCTGAATCGACCACCAATTCCAGGGCCTTCAAAGTGGCTGCCACAATGGATGGAGCCAAGGAGTTGGAGAACAGGTAGGGGCGGGCTTTCTGGCGAAGCATCGCCACGATCTCGCCACGGCCGGAAACGTAGCCGCCCGAGGCGCCTCCTAATGCCTTGCCGAAGGTACCTGTGTAAATGTCCACACGGTCAGAGACACCTGCGTGCTCCGGAGTTCCTGCGCCAGTTGCTCCCATGAAGCCAACGGCGTGGGAATCATCGACCATCACCAGTGCGCCATACTTGTCGGCCAAATCGCAGATGGCCTCCAAAGGTGCCAAGAAGCCGTCCATGGAGAACACACCGTCGGTGACGATGATGGTGCGCCGGGCACCGGCACCATCATTGAGAGCTGCTACTGCTTGCAGCTGGGTTTCCAGATCCGCCATATCCTGGTTGGCATAGCGGAATCGTGCTGCCTTGGATAACCGAATGCCATCGATGATCGAGGCGTGGTTCAGCGCATCGGAGATGATCGCGTCTTCCTTGCCGAACAAGGATTCAAAGACACCGCCGTTGGCGTCGAAGCAGCTGGAAAACAGGATCGTGTCTTCGGTTCCCAGGAATGCCGAGAGCTTGGATTCAAGTTCCAGGTGCAGATCCTGGGTACCGCAGATGAAGCGGACCGAGGCCATGCCGAAGCCGCGCTCATCCATGGCATTTTTTGCCGCGTCGATGATGCGGGCATCATCGGCTAGGCCCAGGTAGTTATTCGCGCAGAAGTTCAGCACCCGGAGGGCTTCGCTGCCCAAGGAACCGGCCATAATAGACGCGGACTGTGCCGAATCGATGTGGCGTTCTGCTTTGAAAAGTCCTGCTTCTTTGAGCTGTTCCAGTTCCGCGGACAGCTGCTCTTTCATATCTGTATACATGTCATATCTCCTAGAAAACTGTCCAGTCCAAAACAACCTTGCCGCCGTGCCCACCGCGGGCGGCGGTGAATCCGTCTTGCCATTCGGTGGCAGGGATAAAGTCGGTAACTACCGAGGCGACACGTTCGCGCAAAACGTCCGAGGTGGTGAGCATGGCGCTCATGGCATACCAGGTTTCGAACATTTCACGCCCATAGATCCCCTTCAGGGTAAGCATGTGAGTGACAACTTTGCCCCAGTTAATATCGATCGATTCGCTGGGCAGACCAAGCATGCTGATCTTGCCGCCGTGGTTCATGTTTTCGATCATTTCTGGCAATGCGGTCTTGTGTCCCGACATTTCCATGCCGAAGTCGAAACCTTCACGCATGCCCAGTTCCTTCTGAGCCTCAGCCACACGCTGTTTAGATACGTTGATGGCGAGGTTCACGCCCATGCTTCGTGCCAGTTCCAGACGCTGTTCAGATACGTCGGTGATGGCAATGTTGCGCGCTCCGGCGTGGCGGGCCACTGCTGCTGCCATCAGGCCAATTGGTCCGGCACCGGTGATCAAGACATCCTCGCCCACCATGGGGAACTGCAGTGCGGTGTGCACGGCGTTGCCAAACGGATCAAAAATTGCACCGAGCAGCGGGGTGATGCGCTCGTCGCGGTGAATGTACACATTGCTTGCCGGAAGCACCACGTATTCGGCAAACGCGCCATCGCGCTGAACGCCTACGGAGCTGACGTTGATGCACATGTGCGGACGTCCGGCACGGCAGTTTCGGCAGATGCCGCAGACCACGTGGCCCTCGCCGGAAACACGGTCCCCGACCGTAACGCCGTGTGCAAAAGCTCCAACTTCTACGACCTCGCCGTAGAATTCGTGGCCTGGAACCAGTGGGGTATTGATCATGGCCTGTGCGGCCTCATCATAGGCTTCAATATGCAGGTCGGTGCCGCAGATGCCAGCGGTCATGACACGGATTTTGACCTCATGGGCTCCGGTCTCTGGCTCAGGCCGGTCAACGAGTTCCAGCCCGGCGTGTGGACCGGACTTGTATAGAGCTTTCATGCTGGTTCCTTTGAGGATCGGGCACCGGGGTGCACGCACGGCAGGCTTGGGATACTTCCAGTGTCGCACCCCACGGCACTGGAATAAACCTTAGAAGATCAGTCATTTTCTGATCTGACAGTTTAGTATTTACTTCATGGAATTGCATCAGTTGAGAATCCTTCGCGAACTTGCCGATCTGGGTAGCGTGAACGCGGTAGCCAAGTCCCTGTATGTCTCACCATCGGCGGTCTCACAGCATCTGGCGCAACTTCAACGCAACTTCCCCGCGCCCCTGACGCAGAAGGAAGGACGTCGGCTGGTGCTCACGGCAGAAGGAAAAATGCTAGCTTCAGCCGCGGCGCGGGTTGCCTCGACTTTGTCCGAGGCCACGGCAAAAATTCGCACCCAGGAACAAGACCGAGACGAGCCAATTCGCATCGCCGGATTCCACTCAATCGGGCAGACGATTTTTGCCCCGATGCTCACCTATCCGGCAGGCCAGTTGCCTCCGCTTCATTTTTCTGATGAGGATGTCTCCCAGCAAGACTTCCCGGCACTGACTTCCACGTACGACCTGGTCTTGGCACACCGCATGCCGCATACCACCCCGTGGCCCGAAGATCGGATTGCGGTGATTCCGTTGGCCTTTGAACCTCTGGACATTGCGATACATCGCGATCACCCGTTAGCGCAGTTCGCTGAACTTTCTCCAGAGCAGGTCATCGATGAACGATGGGTGGTCTCCCGCTCCGGCTACTCACCTGCCGACGTTTTAGAAACCATTGCGGCACTAGCCGGAAGCGCTCCTCGCATTGATCATCGAGTCAACGACTACGCGACCGCCGGAGCATTGATCGAAGCCAGCGATTGCCTTGGAATCCTGCCGCGCTATACGGCGCGCCAGACACTATCGGAAACAGTGACTTTACGACCAATCAAGGGGCTGAATTCAGGTCGACAAATCGACCTGCTTCTCCGCGCCGAACATCTGCACCGCAGCACAGTCAACGACGTTATTGAAGCTATCCGAAGCACCGTACAGCGATTNNCGTGCACTTAGTAGTTGAGCCATGGTTCCCTGCTCCCCTGGAGCAAGGCAGGAAAGGACTCAAAACCGCGGTGTCGCGTGCCCGATTGTGCGTTCGCTGATCCACAAACCACGGGATCTTTATAGCCTTCGCGCAGGCCGCTGAATATGCGCTTTTTCAGGCAGGCACACTACCAGCAGTCATATGTTCCCAAGCACCGCAATCTGCGCCGAGGCCACCATCCCCTGACGAGACAATAACCCCGGCGAATACGCCAGACGCCGCTCTTGGCTACATACATTGATTGAATCCTTGGGGACAGAAGCATTCCAAGGAACACTCAAAGCTAGG
>DNHA01000056.1 GCA_003486025.1 Micrococcaceae bacterium
CCAAGCCCCTCGTTTTGCCTAGGTGTTGCCTACTTCTGCTCGGTAGTCTTTTCATCCGCCGAGACGGTAGCCAGAATGCCGGTATCCAGAGCATCTGGAATGTCAGTGCCGCGCAGGGAAGCACCAGCGGTTTCCGGCATGAAGCGGATCGCGATGAAGCCGATCACGCAGGCGATCATCATGTACACCGCCGGGAAGAGCAGGAATCCGGAGGCATCGATTGCCGCCTCGTTCACAATGGCGGCGGTACCGCCGAAGAGCGCAGTAGATACGTTGTAGGTGATGGCGAACCCGGCGAAACGTACATGGGATGGGAACATCGCGGGGAAGGTTGCGGTAATCGTTGCCAGCTGCGGTATGTACAGCAAACCCAGCACCGCGAAGCCGACAATCGCCCACAAGAAGCTTTGACCCATCAGCCAGAACATTGGCAGTGCGAAGACGAAGAGCCCAATCACCGAGGTGTACCACATCGGCTTTCGGCCGACCTTATCCGAGAGCGAACCGGCAAACGGGATCACCGCCATCATCGCTACCTCACCGATGAGAATGGTGGCCAGTGAAGCGCTTGGTGCCAGTCCGATCTGCGTTTCCAGATAGGTCGGCATGTAGCTGAGCAACGTGTAGTTCACGACGTTCAACGCAATCACCAGGCCACTCATCACCAGCATTGGGCGCCAGTAGTCGACCACGAGCTGCTTGAGTGTTCCACCTTCTTGGGTTTCTCCGGCTTCTTCCATCTCCTGGAAGACTGGAGTGTCCTCGAGCTTGCTGCGCAGGTAGAGGCCGATGAGGCCCATTGGCAGTGCGAGGAAGAACGGAATGCGCCAGCCGAAGTCCATCATCGCTTGCTCGCCGAGAATCACCTGCAAGAACAGCATGACCGCAGTACCCAGAGCGAAGCCGCCCAAGGTGCCGAATTCAAGGAAGGACCCGAAGAAGCCACGTTTTTTATCCGGGGCATACTCGGCCATAAAGGTGGCTGCGCCACCGTACTCGCCGCCGGTGGAGAAGCCCTGAATCATGCGAAGCAGGATCAGCAGCACCGGAGCGGCGACGCCGATGGATGCATATGTTGGCAGTACGCCGATGAGGAATGTCGCCAGCGACATCATGATGATGGTCAGCGCCAGGATCTTCTTGCGTCCGAGCTTGTCGCCCAGTGGGCCCCAGACGAGCCCGCCCAGCGGGCGGACGAGGAAGGACAGCGCGAACGTGGCCAGAGCCATGAGCGTTCCGCCCTCGGTGGGGAAGAAGTGCGCGGTGATATAGGTGACGGCTACCGCGTAGACGCCATAGTCGAACCACTCGGTCATATTGCCCATGGCCGACGCGGCGGTGGCTTTACGCACTTCTTTTCGTCCATCGGCGGTGTTCATATCGGGGCCGATGTCGTGACTGAGATCAGGAGAGAAATGATCGGCAGGTTGATTACTGTTTTGGTTGCTGTTTTCCGGTGGCATAAGTGCTCCGTAACTCTTCAGCTTTCCGTCGACCGGATGCCCAAAGCCTTCCGAACTGCATGGCCTTGGTGACGGTCCACGATCTGGAATTTCCCCCAGAGTCGGTCAGTTACCAAAGATTACGCCAGTGTCATTCGAGAATCAACCTCCTGACATGGATATCTACCGGCAGTGGATAGGCACAGGAAAGAGAAAAAGCTGTGAACTGAGCAATCTGGGCCATTGATGGCGTAGCTTTCTTGACGCTGGGCGATGATTTCTGTGATTCTATTAGTGAACGAATGGTCGGTAAGTTAGCGTGGTGGGTGTCACTGCGCCGGTACGGATAGTTTTCCGGGTACGTTTGGCGCGGCACAGATGCCTGGACTGGACCCGGAGTACGAAGGAGTAATCATGGCTGAAGCATTCCTGGTGGGCGGCAAACGCACCCCGGTTGGTCGTTACGGTGGAGCACTGAGCGGGGTCCGGCCCGATGACCTGGCCGCAATCACCATCCGCCAGCTCATCGAAGATGCCGGCATTGATCCGGCCATGGTTGACGAAGTGATCTTTGGCAACGCCAATGGCGCAGGCGAAGAGAACCGCAATGTGGCCCGCATGGGCTGGCTGCTTGCCGGATTCCCCGACAGCGTTCCGGGGATCACCGTGAACCGGCTCTGCGCGTCGGGCATGAGCGCCATTACGATGGCCAGCCACATGGTCAAATCAGGTGCCGCTGACATCGTTGTCGCAGGCGGCGTGGAATCCATGTCCCGCGCCCCCTGGGTCATGGAGAAGCCTGCCAAGGCATTCGCTAAGCCAGGCGCGGTATTCGACACGTCCATCGGCTGGCGCTTCACCAACCCAAGATTCCTGTCCGGTGAATTATCCCGCGACGGCAAGGCCACCTTCTCGATGCCGGAAACCGCCGAGGAAGTTGCGCGCGTCTACAACATCTCCCGTGAGGCAGCAGACGAATTCGCGGTGCAGTCCCACGCCAAGGCCATCGACGCCATCGAAGCCGGACGCTTCAAGGACGAAATTGTGCCGGTAAGCGTCAAAACCCGCAAGGGCGAGACGGTGGTGGACACCGACGAGGGGCCGCGCCCCGGCACCAGCATGGACGTCCTTTCCGCGCTGCGCCCGGTCGTCAAGGGTGGAACCGTGGTCACCGCCGGAAACGCCTCCACGCTCAACGACGGCGCTTCGGCCATCCTCGTCGTCTCCGAACGTGCCATCGAACGTTTTGGACTGAAGCCCCGCGCCCGCATCATTGACGGACAGGCAGCTGGCCTGGCCCAGGAAATCATGGGCATGGGCCCGGTTCCTTCCACCAACAAGGTACTTGACCGCGCAGGACTGTCCATCGGGGATATCGGTGCCATGGAAATCAACGAGGCCTTCTCCTCGCAGTCCTTGGCCAGCATGAACGAACTCGGGGTGGATCCTGGGATTGTGAACCGTGATGGCGGAGCGATTGCGCTGGGCCACCCGCTGGGCTCCAGCGGTTCGCGTATTGTGATCACCTTGCTTGGCCGAATGGAACGCGAACTGACCGGTGCTAAGCGCAAGCTCGGTGTCGCCACGATGTGCGTCGGTGTCGGCCAGGGAACAGCCCTGCTGATCGAGGGTGTCTAATCCATGACCATGAACGCTAGCGATTTCAGTACCCTGAAGGTTTCAGAGAGCGCAGACCGGCTTTGGGTTCGGCTCCACCGCCCAGAGGTGCGCAACGCCATCGACCAGCAGATGGTCGACGAGCTGCACGCGGTCTGCAGCAACCTGGAGCGCGCTGCGAAGATCCTCATCTTGGCTGGAACCCCTGGGCAAGCTCCAACCGAAGACAAGCCGAAAGGCTCCAAGGCAATCTTTGCCTCTGGTGCCGATATCGCGCAGCTGCGTGAACGCCGTCGCGATGATGCGCTGGCCGGGATCAACTCCTCGATCTTTGACCGGATCGCCAAGCTGCCCATGCCGGTGATCGCTGCCCTCGATGGATACGCCCTGGGTGGGGGA
>DNHA01000337.1:0-7181 GCA_003486025.1 Micrococcaceae bacterium
AGAAGCCGGTCAACCTGCTCTTCGCACCAGCCTTCTCCGAGGCAATTGCCAAGGCTGTTCCAGCTTGGCGCCGCGTGGTCTCGGTTGCAGTGCAGCTGGGCATTCCAGCGCCGCTGTTCTCCTCATCACTGGCTTACTACGATGGCCTGCGCCGCGACCGTCTGCCAGCTGCCCTGACCCAGGGGCTGCGTGACTTCTTCGGTGCACATACCTACCGCCGCACCGATAAGGAAGGCACTTTCCACACTCAGTGGAGCGGTGACCGCACCGAGATCGAAGCGGTAGACACCCACTAGTCTTCGCTAGCTACTCAAACGCCCGCAGGTTTTGAACCTGCGGGCGTTGTCTTTAACTATCGGGTTCTAAAGTGTGAAGCCTCAGGATCATGAACGTCAGCCGTGAATATTCGGGGAAGCATAGCTGCCCATGAACGGGTTGATGCACGGAAACTTTGGTTGGCGATTACCTCGCAGAAGCCGTGCGGAAAAGGCTCTGTGAATCGCAGGGATTGATGGGTATCCGCAGTAGTGCCCAGCCTCTGTTCAGAACGTTTCTCGGATTAATGCCTGTCTTAATCGTCAAGTAACAGTTGCGCGGTGCGCAATAGCTGCACGGCTTCAGCCGGTGCGATACGCACTAAAGTGAACGAAGCTACCACGAGGCCGGTAACGGCCGTGGCCAGCATTTGCGTTTGGGCAGCATCCGCTGCTGGCAGGGCAGCGATGATTCCGTGATGCAGCGCCGATTGAAGTTCGGCCCGGTATTCGCCAATAATCCTCGCTACCTCAGGGTCTTCGGAAATTGGTGCGTTGGCTGTGTTGATCAAGAGGCAGCCGTGATTTGCGGGCAAGGATTCGGCGCGTTCGAAAGCTTCGGCGAGTCCCGATAG
This sequence comes from Micrococcaceae bacterium, assembly GCA_003486025.1. GTDB lineage: Bacteria > Actinomycetota > Actinomycetes > Actinomycetales > Micrococcaceae > Glutamicibacter. The sequence goes on from DNHA01000337.1 coordinate 890, forward strand.
ATACTTGCTAACCGCACTGGGCATAACCGGGGTAGTCAACAGCGGCTGCAGTCGGGGACGTACGATTTCTTCGAGATAGCTCTCTACGGCTGCATCAAAGAGTCCGCGCTTAGAACCGAAAGAGTTATAGATGCTTGAACGGCTCAGTCCCGTAGCATCTTCAAGTTCCGGTATGGAAGCGGCCTCGAATCCCTTGGACCAAAAAACCGTCCGTGCACCGTTGATGACTTGCGTCCGATCAAAAGCTAGTGTTCTCGCCATCACATAACCTTCCTCTTTCGGTAACGACCATTCCAGTATATATTGAAATGGTCATTACAAAACGACGTGGTTCGAAAAACTTTACTCAGGAGTCGTCATGGTCATCACCGCACTGGTATTCGGTGTCTTAGCAGCACTGACTCACGGATACATTTTCCTGATGGAATCCTTGTGGTGGACCACCCCTCGGGTGCGTGCCACATTTGGAACCACCGAAGCGGAAGCGAAAGCCACTAAGGAATTAGCCTTTAATCAAGGTTTTTACAACTTGTTCCTCGGCATTGCGGTAGCACTCAGCGTGGTGCTTCACTTCCTCGGTCAGCCAGCCATCGCCGCCACCCTGCTGCTCACCGGAGCTGGCTCCATGCTGCTAGCTGCCACGGTATTGCTCTTGTCCAGCCCAGATAAAAAATCAGCGGCCCTGAAACAAGGCACTTTCCCGTTGTTTGCGGTGGTTTTCATGATCATCGGCCTGAGCAACTGATTTTTCGTTCCTGAAGCAAAACTAAGAAAGGTGCTCATTACCATGAGTGAATTTACCAGTACCCAGATTCAGCTTGCTAGCCGTCCCACCGGGTGGCCAACTGCCGAAAACTTCAACGTCACGACCACCACATTCGGTCCGCTCGAGGCCGGGCAGGTGCGTGTGCGCAACGAATTCATCTCAGTTGACCCATATATGCGTGGCCGCATGAGCAATGCCCGTTCGTATGTGGCACCTTACGAAATGGGTGGACCGATCACCGGGGGAGCAGTCGGACGCGTCGTAGAATCGGCATCGGATTGGCTGCCTGTAGGTGCCGTGGTACTGCACCAGCACGGCTGGTCTGACAATGTCCAGGATGATGCAGCTACTTTTAATCAGATTTCAGAAGTCAAGGGCATGCCGCTGTCCTTAAGATTGCACATCTTGGGTATGACCGGTTTGACCGCGTATGTAGGACTGACTCAGATCGCTTCGATGAAGCCAGGGGACACGGTCTTCATTTCCGGTGCCGCCGGTGCCGTGGGTACCGCAGCTGGCCAGATTGCCAAACTGCTCGGTGCCAAGCGTGTTATCGGCTCGGCAGGCAGCGCTGAAAAGGTAGAACTGCTTACCACCAAGTACGGGTATGACGCAGCGTTCAACTACAAAGACGGCGACGTGCGCGGACAATTGGCTGCAGCGGCTCCCGAGGGCATCGACGTGTTCTTCGATAACGTGGGCGGCGAACATCTGGAAGCGGCTTTGGCCTCCTTCAACAACGGTGGACGTGCAGCCCTGTGTGGTGCGATCTCCGGATATAACTCCACGCAAAAGCTAGCTGGGCCTGACAATATGGCAAACCTGATCACCCGTGGGCTAAAACTTCAGGGCTTCACCCTCTCCAGCTACCTGCACCTGTCCGAAGAATTCGGTGCGAAGATGGGTGAATGGTTTGCCTCTGGCAAGATCGCGTACGACGAGACCATTGTCGACGGCATCGAGCACACCGTCGAAGCCTTCTTGGACATGATGCAAGGTGCAAACACCGGCAAGATGCTCGTTCGAATCTAGTCGCACCCAGCGCTCATGCCGGGCTAGAATCGGCTCATGAACGGATACGGACCGAGTTCCTCGGCGCTGGCATGGCTGTTATGGGTGGCTCCGCTGCTGACCGTCATCATTGCAGCCATAGGCGCCTACGTGGCGTTCAGGACCATGCAGTTTCGCAGCAAAGTTGATAGTGCCGGGCAGTGGTGGGCACGTGTGCAGAACGCCATAGACCACTGCCTGGCCGACAACACCAGAGAACAAAACCTAGGCACAACCATGCTCGACCACCTCCAGGCTCAGGGCGAAATGCCCGAGGGACTGGATGAAGTCCAGCAACGCGAGTGGCAACGGATCAACAAGATGCGCTGGAGCGTGCAACCCGAGGACTTGTTGATGATCCACGGTATTGTCAAAGATCTTGCCCTGTCCCAATCCAAGCGGCTTAGTTCCATGGGAATCCGCCTGAACCCGGAAGTGCGTCCCGAATACGACACGCTGCTGCGCCAGGCACAGTTGGTGCTCAAGATTGATGTAAAGCTCGGACGCGAGGGTGACCCGGAAATCGTCAAGCTTCTGACCATAAATTAGGCGTTGAGGCTCAGTTGCTGGGCATGGAAAGTGAAATGCAGCGAAGGGTATGCGTAGACCTCAAGCAAAGTCATCTGCCGGTGGAAATACGGGTCCCAGCGATCGGGAAAATCGGTGCGACGTCGAAGCATTTCTGCGCTTTCGCGTTCCAATGAGCGTTCCAAAGCGTTGAGGGTCCGCAGGAGTTTGCGTTCCATGCGCCGATGATTAAAAACCAAGGCCGCGGCACAGGATCCGGCATAATTTATCGGATGAAATAGGGCAGTTGCGGCGTTCAGCAATCTGGAGAATCCCGACTGCACGCTGGCAGGGCAACGCACCAGCAGGTGAACCAGCGGGATCAGCGCGCGAACCACCATGTAACCGAACACCATGTGGAAGAGCAGCTGTTCATTGGTCCATCGGGTGCCCCGGCTTTTACGGCGTAGCGCGGCCGGACCTGCTTCGCGCAGAAAGCAGTGCAAGCTGTGCGCATCCTGCCGGTAGCCCTCAACGATCCGGGACTTATTCTCTTCCATGACATTTCACCTCAAGCAGAGAACTCGATCCGGCGGTCAATCCACCGAACCTCAGTGTAGGCCCGTGTGGCTCGACTCAGCGAAGCATGCGCAACTCGATCATCTGCGGCAGCTGCGGATCCGTCTTTTGCGCACCATCGAATTCGAATCCGTTGCGCCGGTAGAACGCCGTAGCCCGTGCATTGCCCTGGGCCACCCACAGCACCGCCGGCTCGTCTCCCAGCACGGCATCCAGGAGGGCTTGCCCGATGCCGCTTCCATGGCATTGAGCCAATAGATACAGGCTGTATAGCTGCAGCTGGTCTTCGCCATCCAGTCCCGGACCGGCGAGCGCGAATCCGACGAGTTCTCCATGCGACTGCGCAATGACCGGACGCAACTTCGGATTCTGATCCGCGACCAGACGCTCCCAGAGGGCGCGCCGCGACTCCAGCTGCTCTGGGGTGAAGTAGTCGGCCTGCAGTTGCTCGGCATAGCTTTGTTTCCAGCAGCGCACATGCAGCTCGGCGAGCGCAGCTGCCTCTTCCAGCAGGGGCGGGTGTAGCTCATAGTCCATTACTAGCCTGCGGTGTACTCGGCCAGATGTTGACCGGTGAGCGTGCCCGAGGCCGCCAGTTGTTCCGGGGTTCCCTCGAAAACGATGGTTCCACCGTCGTGGCCGGCTCCCGGTCCCAGATCGATCACCCAGTCGGCATGGGCAACGACTGCTAGATGGTGTTCTATGACAATCACGGTGTTTCCCTCGTCCACCATTTCATCCAGCAGTCCCAAGAGCCGGTCCACATCTGCCATGTGCAGGCCGGTGGTTGGCTCATCCAGTACGTAGATTCCCTGGCCTTTGCCCAGATTGATGGCTAGTTTCAGGCGTTGGCGTTCGCCACCGGAAAGCGTGTTCAGCGGTTGTCCGAGCTTGATGTAGCCAAGCCCCACCTGGTTCAAGCGCTCTAAGGTGCTCTTTGCCTTGGGGATGTTCAGCTGTTCGAATGCTTCTTCGATACTCAGGTCGAGGACTTCGGCGATGTTCAACCCGTCCAAACGGTACTCAAGTACCTGCGCCGTGTAGCGCTTTCCCTCGCAGACTTCACAGAGCATTTGCACGCCTGCCATGGTGGCTAGATCCGTATAGGTGAACCCCACCCCGTTGCAGTTTGGGCAGGCACCCTCGGAGTTGGCGCTGAACAGCGCTGGCTTGACCCCATTAGCTTTGGCGAATGCCGCGCGGATAGGGTCAAGGATCGAGGTGTAGGTCGCTGGGTTGCTGCGCCGCGAGCCGCGAATAGCGGATTGGTCCACCACTGCAACGTCTTCGCGTTTGGAGATGGTGGAGTGGATAAGCGTGGACTTACCTGAGCCAGCCACCCCGGTGATCGCGCAAAGTACGCCGCGCGGGATGTCCACGTCAACGTTTTTCAGGTTGTGCGTGCCTGCCCCGCGGATCTGCAGCGGTTCTTTACCCTGACGTACTGCCGACTTCAACGGCACACGAGCTGAAAAGTGCCGTCCGGTAACAGTATCGCTGGCTAAGAGTCCCTGAAGATCTCCGGCATAGGTGACCGTGCCTCCGTGGATTCCGGCGCCCGGTCCCAGATCAATCACGTGATCGGCAATCTTGATCACCTCGGGCTTGTGCTCGACCACCAGTACGGTATTGCCCTTATCGCGAAGGTCCGCCAATAGGCGGTTCATGCGTTGGATATCGTGGGGGTGAAGCCCCACCGTGGGTTCATCGAAGACGTAGGTGACATCGGATAGTGCGCTGCCTAGGTGCCGTATCATCTTGACTCGTTGGGCTTCGCCGCCAGACAGGGTCCCGGCGGGTCGATCCAAGGACAGATAGCCAAGCCCAATCTGTACCAGGGAAGCCAAGATGCTGCGCAGGTTTCCAAGCAGGGGAGCGGCGTCAACGATGGCTAGCTTGTCCAAGACCTCGATGAGGTCGGTGACCTGCATGGCTGTCATTTCTGCGATGCCCAGGCCTGCAATTTTCGAAGCGCGGGCCTTCTCGCTCAAACGTGAACCGGCACAGACCGTGCAGGGTGCCGTGGTGGAAATGCGCGCGATCCAATCGCGGATATGAGCTTGCTTGATTTCCTTGCCTGAGTGGATGTAGCTGGTTTTGATGCGGGTGATCAACCCCGAGTAGCTCATATTCGCGCCGTTGAGTTTCACCTTGCCCAAGGGCGCATAGAGCATCCGGTCCAGCATGTCCTGGGGCATATCTTTGAGCTTAAGATCCAGGTCTGGCTGCGTGCCGGCGGTGAGGGTCTGCCAGAGCCAAGCATCCGGCGCAAAGTTCGGGGCCTTGATGGCCCCCTCGTTCAAGGTTTTGTCCCAGTCCAGCAGTTCATCAAGGTCGATGCTTGCCTCGGTGCCAAAACCTTCGCAGGCGCTGCACGCGCCCTCGCCTAAATTGAAGGAGTAGGCGCCGGCCCCGCCGGCACTCGGGCTTGAATAGCGCGAGTAGAGCACGCGCAGCAGTGAATAGGCGTCGGTGGCAGTGCCTACGGTGGAGCGTGAATTAGCACCCATGCGTTCTTGATCCACCACTATCGCGGCCGACAGATTATCGAGCACCTCGACATCGGGGCGCGGCATAGCTGGCATGAAGGATTGCACAAACGCCGTATAGGTCTCGTTGATGAGCCGTTGGGACTCGGCGGCGATGGTGCCAAAGACCAGTGAGGACTTGCCCGAGCCGGAAACTCCTGTGAAAGCGGTGATCCGTCGCTTGGGAATGTCCGCGTCCACCCCACGGAGATTGTTTTCCCGCGCTTTGCGGACGTGGATCATGTCATGGGTATCTGCAGGGTGCTGGCTCATAGGATAAATCCTACCTAGCAGCAAAGTTCGCGCTCGCCGAGTGCGTTGTCTTCAACGCGGCAAATATGACGAGGTGGATGTCATGAGGTGCCTGTAATCGCCAATCCGCGTTAACGTTTAACCGGTGTTCACAGCAGCAACCGTGCAAAAAATTCCTGCAGGTCAATGATTTTGTGGACAAAAGGTGCAAGTTCCACGCGAACAGCGCTCTGGCATCCATAAGTCAACCCACAGGTTACTGTGAACGGGCTTTGAACCTTTACCATTATGAAGGCGTGCCGTAGGCCACAGGGTCATGCGATCTCACGCACAGCGCTTATCACTCGTTATCCCGAAGGAAGCACATGAACGTTTTGAAAAGGATCCCTCTTCTAGGATGGATCGTCGTTGCCATTATTCTGGGCATCCTGCTCGGCCCAGTTATGCCAGTTGGGCTCGGCAGCGTCTTCCTGACCTATAACTCGATTTTCTCGGGCTTCCTCAGCTTCATTGTGCCGCTGATCATCCTCGGCTTGGTCATGCCGGCAATTGCCGAATTGGGCAAGGGTGCTGGCAAGTGGTTGGGTGTGACCGCGCTGATCGCGTACGG
>DNHA01000337.1:7253-8679 GCA_003486025.1 Micrococcaceae bacterium
TGGCCTACTTCGTGAGCCGCTGGCTCTTCACCGCCTCGCTGACCGGACGCGGTGTCGAGGAGATCGGTGAAGCCGAAGGATCCGGTTTTGAGCCTTTCGTCTCCTTGGTAACCTCCGCAGGCGACAGCGCTACGGAGATTGTGCTTGAACCAATCATCGGCGTGATGAGCGCATTGGTTCTTGCCTTCGTGATCGGCATTGGGCTGACTGCATTCCGCAGCACCGTGCTTTTCCGTGGAGCTGTAGAGTTCCGCACCATTATTGAAATGGTCATTCGCCGCATCATCGTGCCGGCGCTGCCACTGTTCATCTTCGGTATCTTCCTTGACCTGTCGGCCAGTGGTTCAGCAATCACCGTGGTCACCAAGTTCCTGTTGGTCGCAGTCGTTTCCTTCGCCCTGACCCTGGTCGTTCTGCTGATCCAGTACACCATCGCAGGCTCGATGTCCGGCCGTAACCCACTGAAGGCACTGTGGGGCATGCGCGACGCGTACTTCACCGCACTGGGTACCTCTTCCTCAGCGGCGACCATCCCGGTCACGCTGGCATCGGCGAAGAAGAACGGCGTAACTGATTCGGTAGCAGGCTTTGTGGTGCCATTGTGCGCCACCATTCACCTGTCCGGTTCGATGGTGAAGATTACCTGCTTCTCAATCGCAGTATTGATGCTCACCGGCGGCGATGTCAGCTTCGGTGCATACTTCCCATTCATCTTGATGCTCGGCGTCATGATGATCGCTGCTCCAGGTGTTCCAGGTGGCGCCATCGCAGCCGCTGCTGGTCTACTGGTGCAGATGCTCGGCTTCGGCGAGGTCGAGGTGGGCTTGATGTTCGCCGCGTACATTGCGCTGGACAGCTTCGGTACCGCAACTAACGTGACCGGCGACGGCGCGATCGCGATGATCATGAACAAGCTCACTCACGGCAAGCTGGGCGCTCAGGCCCAGGATCCTGAAGATGAGCATGTTGAAGTTCTAGCCGGCGAGAACGAAGAGCACAACCTGGCCAAGTAGGTTTATAGACCGCAAAAACCACTGAAGGACCAACGTTTACCACGTTGGTCCTTCAAAGGTTTAAAGCGACGATCTAGATCCACATGGCCGGATCAATGTACTCGGCCGGGTCTACCGCAGGCTTGCGTTCCTCGGGAGTGCGTGGGCGGTTCTGCGCCGGAATGCCGGTGACGATGGATCCTGCTGGAGCATCCTTGACTACCACTGCGTTGGCTCCTACTGCGGAGTCCGCGCCAATGGTGATCGGGCCGAGCACCTTCGCGCCGGCGCCAATGACCACGCGGTCTTCGATGGTCGGGTGGCGCTTGACCTTGGCCAGCGACCGTCCACCCAGAGTGACCCCGTGGTACAGCATCACATCTTCGCCGATTTCGGCGGTTTCGCCAATCACGATGCCCATGCCGTGGTCGATG
>DNHA01000337.1:8710-9364 GCA_003486025.1 Micrococcaceae bacterium
CGGGGTGGATCTCGATGCCGGTGATTGCGCGGTTAGCCTGGGAGAGCATGCGTGCTGGCCACTTGAGCGAGGGGTTCTGCCACATCTTGTGCGCCAAGCGGTGCATCCAGATCGCGTGCAGTCCTGAATACACGAAGAAGTTTTCGGCATCACTACGGGCTGCCGGGTCATGGGAGCGGGCGGTGGCGAGGTCTTCGCGTAACCGGGAGAAAAAACTCATAAATACAACCTTTGTGCTTGCAACAAGCTGACGTGCCCTGGAACAGGGAACATGACAAATCGGCGTGAGCCGCTAGGTGGATCTATATAGCTCCAACAGCGCGTCACGCCGATTTATTCATTACTTTGAAAACTAGTTATCAGCCACGGATGTCATCAAAGAGCAAGGTGGAGATGTAACGCTCGCCGAAGTCGGGAACGATCGTGACGATCTGCTTGCCTGCAAACTCTTCACGGGCAGCGATCTGCAAGGCACCCCATACTGCGGCCCCGGCGGAGATACCGCCGAGAATGCCCTCCTTGACACCCAATGCGCGAGCCACCGAAACCGAGTCTTCGATCGATGCGTCAAGCACCTCGTCGTATAGTTCGGTATCCAGAACCTCTGGGATGAAGTTTGCGCCCAGTCCCTGGATCTTATGCGGGCCCGGCTTG
>DNHA01000207.1 GCA_003486025.1 Micrococcaceae bacterium
TAAGAAGTCGGAAGCAAATCCGGTCGAAGAGCCCACCACGGAATTAAGCTCGCCGGAGCCGGAAACCAATGCCGGCCCCTTCGATATCAGTGACGTGCCGGATACCGACAGCTACCTCGATTTCGGTTCAATTCTGGTCAAGCCGATTCCAGGTATGAAGGTACGGATGGACATCGAGCAGGCGAATCAGCGTGTTGTTGCTGTCTCGCTGGAAATCGCCGAATCACGCGTTCAGCTGATGGCCTTTGCCTCGTCAAAGTCGGAGTCACTGTGGCCCGGAATCCGCGAGAAAATCACCGGCGATATCCGCGAACAGAATGGAGAAATTTTCTCCCGCGAAGGTGAACATGGCGAAGAGCTGCTCGCCAAGGTTCCACAGCAGCTGCCAGATGGCCGAGCCGGACACGTAGCCTTGCGCTTCGTCGGTGTTGATGGTCCGCGCTGGTTCCTGCGCGCCGTAGTGGGCGGGGCCGCCATCGGGGACGAGGCAGCCACCGAGGTCATCGATGACCTTCTGCGCAGCGTCGTAGTCAACCGTGGGGACAAGCCCCTGCCTCCGGCAGAGCTTCTGCCGTTGAACGTGCCGAGTAACGCCAATACGCGGGTCGAAACACCTTCCCCGGAAATTACCCGTCCGGAACGCGGACCCGAAATAACTCAGATCGGCTAAGGACATGTCCTGCGAGCCTGCACCCTTATCGGCGCAGCTTGACGGCAGGGAATCAAGACCAGCTCATCGGCATCTTGACTCGTTGTCCGAGCTGCCCGAGAAGGGCCGAATCGAGCACATCGGGTATATCCAATCGGTTAGCTATTCGGCGCCTAATACTCCACCGCGGCTCACTGCCGTGGTAGTTGATCAGCTAGCTGCAGCTACCGGGCGACAGCGCACCGTAGCGCATGTGAAATTACTCTTCATGGGTCAAAAACAGGTACCTGGCATCAAGCCGGGAGTGAAAATCAAATATGCGGGCATGGTGGCCCCGGTTGATCAGGTCCCCAGTATCTTTAATCCCCGGTATCTGATCGTTCCGGTAAGCCACGGGTAGTGGCGAGGTCCAAAATAGCCGGGCAGTAAGGTCTTGACGGCCAACCGAGGCAGAAGTGAGAACAATGAATAACGAAGAACAGCTAAGTGAGCCAGAAGCTCCCAAGGATCGCTCGCTGGCTTCCAGCCTCGGCCAGAACGCAAAGCTATCGCAGAACGCGGACGGCGGGATCGATGTCATCGCCAGCGTCGGCGGCATGCGCGGAATTCTTGAAACGGTAATTCCGGGCTTCGTGTTCGTGATGGTCTTTGCGTTGAGCCGCGAATTGACGTGGGCGCTGATCGCGTCGATCGGGCTCGGCGTGATTTTCATGATCGTGCGGTTGATCAATAAATCGACTCTGGTGCAGGCCGCCAGTGGGCTGATCGGCATCCTGATCTGTGCCTTTGCTGCCAGGTCCAGCGGTGAAGCCAAGGATTACTATGTTCCAGGCTTCTTCATCGGTGCCGGATACCTGCTGGCCCTTGTCATCTCGATTGCCATCAAATGGCCGTTGGCAGGAGTGCTTTTCGGGTTCATCCGCAACGAGGGAACCGAATGGCGCGCGCAACCGGGCAGGTTGCGCCGCTATGCGATTGCCACCTGGATCATCATCGCCGTATTCATCGCGCGGTTGGCAGTCCAATTGCCGATGTACTTTGCTGACAACGTGGTGGCCTTGGGACTGGCTCGGGCACTGATGGGCGTGCCGCTGTACGCTGCCGGACTGTGGTTCGCGTGGCTGGTCTCGCGCCCGGCCGCGGAGAAGCCCTAACGCTTTATTCCGCGCAGCGTAGTTCGCAGGGAAGCTTCGGCTTCGGGTGTGGTGATGAAGAAGATTTCATCCCCGCCCTCGATGACATCGTCATCGCTGGGCGGGAAGGGCGCCTTGTCGCGGACAATGGCCACAATCGTGGTGTCGTGTGGCCAAGCCACTCGGCCTAAGGTGCGGCCGATCAATGCAGAGTCATGCGGTACGGTGAATTCTGCCATATGCACCTCGCCGCTTTTGAGCGTCAGCAGCCGAACCAGGTCGCCTACTTCGACGGCCTCTTCGACCAGCGCAGTCATCAATCGCGGGGTGCTGACAGCGACATCAACACCCCAAGCATCATCGAACATCCACTCATTTTTTGGATGGTTCACCCGCCCCACGGTACGGCGGACACCGAATTCACTTTTCGCCAGCAGCGAGACGACCAAGTTGACCTTGTCATCACCCGTGGCAGAGACCACAACATCAAATTCTTCGAGCTTGGCGCGTTGCAATACCGCCAGTTCGCAGGCATCTCCAATGAGCCATTGGACATTGTCCAGATCAGCACGTTCGGCCATTTCGGCCTTTTGATCAACGATCAGTACCTCATGAGAATTCAAAACCAGCTCGCGGGCAATCGAGCTGCCCACCGACCCGGCGCCGGCAATCATAACTTTCACGTGGATTAGCTCTCTAGTCTTAGTCGCTGACGGCGACCGGTGCGTTGGCAAGGATTTTTTCGACATCTTTGCTTTGGTCCAGGTTCATCATCACGTGCACCAAGTCGCCACCCTGCAGCCGGGTGCGGCTTTGCGGAATGGTCCCTTCGCCGAAGCGAGTCAGGTAAGCCACGCGGACTCCGGCAGCTTCCTCTACTTCTTTGACTAGATGGCCATACCAGTCGCGATGCAAAGCGACCTCGGTCAGCATCAGCCGTCCCGATGGTTCGCGGTAATCTCCGCGCATCGAGTAATCCGGCAGGATGCGTCGCAGCACTTGGTCGGTGCTCCAACGCACCGCTGCGACCGTGGGAATTCCCAGCCGTTGATAAATTTCTGCACGTCCGGGGTCGTAAATACGTGCCACAACATGAGGCACGTGGTAACTTTCACGGGCTACGCGGGTGGCAAGAATGTTGGAATTATCACCGCTGGAAACTGCTGCAAAGGCATAAGCTTCCTCAATTTTGGCTTCGACTAAGGTGTCTCGGTCGAAGCCCAGGCCGACGACCTTGCTGCCGGAAAACTCTTGGCCTAGCCGGCGGAAAGCCTCGGGGTCTTGATCGATAACGGCTACCGAATGCCCGGCTCCGTCCAGCGTATGAGCCAGCGCAACGCCTACGCGTCCGCAACCCATGATCACAAAGTGCGCCACCGCCAACTCCTTGCTTTCCTACCACCAGTAAAACTTGCTTGTGCTGCTCAATGTACAGCTCCGAAAGCAACAATAGCCTCCGCTGCGAAGCACATCATTGACCCCACGCTACTGTCTAGGCCGTGCCCTGAGATAACGTTATCTCGTGCCTGCTTTATTTGATGGTCTCAAAAGGATCCTCGTGGGCCGGCCGTTTAGCACTGAACAGCTTAAACGTAAACCGGTCCCACCTAAGATCGCCTTGCCGATCTTCTCCTCCAGCGCGCTGTCATCCTTGGCATACGCGCCTGACGAAATTTTGTTGACCCTTGCCATGGCCGGAATTGCTGCCACGATGCTTTCACCGGCTGTGGGCGTTGCGGTACTCGTGGTGCTGCTGGTGCTGGTGCTCTCCTACCGTCAGTCGGTCGAGGCCTACCCATCGGGCGGGGGAGACTATGAGATTGTGCGCAAGAACTTGGGGCCACGCTCGGGAACCACCGTGGCTTCGGCGCTCCTGGTCGACTTCGTGTTGACGGTTGCCGTGTCCAGTTCTTCTGCGGCGCAGTACCTCTCGGGAGTTTTCCCGGCTCTGGGTGATCACCGGGCCGCGGTCGCCTCAGCCATTGTTGCCTTCCTCGTAGTCGCAAACTTGCGCGGTCGCGGCCAGGGACGCTGGTCCTTGGCAATTCCGGTGTATCTATTCGTCGGCGGCATGCTGGTGATGATCGCCGTCGGCGCCGTGCTGGCCTTCACGGGAAACTTGGGGTTGGCACCTAGCGCCGACTTTACAATTATCCCGGAACAAGAATTTGCCACCGGCATGCACGGAGTGGTTGGGGCGTTGCTGATCCTGCGCGCGTTCTCCACCGGTTCGGCGGCGCTGACCGGAATCGAAGTACCGATCTCCAACGTGCATTACCTCAGCAAACCGCGCGCCAAAAATGCCGGTCGCATTCTGCTGGCCATGGGGCTGCTATCCGGTGTGCTCACCCTGGGTACGTTGATGCTGGCGCGCGCTACAGGCATCAAGGTCGTCGCCGATCCGCAGACCTCGCTGATGCTGGATGGTGAACCCATCTCGGAAGCGTACGTGCAAATACCGGTGCTGGGCCAGCTGGCCCAGGCTGTTTTTGGAAACTTTTTCCTCGGGACGGCGGTGGTCTCGATTTTGACCATCGCGGTACTGCTGCTGGCCGGGAACCAAGCATTCAACTCCTTCCCAAACCTCGCCAGCCACTTAGCCTCCGATGGCTACCTGCCGCGCCAGTTACGCACCCGCGGTGATCGCCTGGGCTTTTCCAACGGCATCCTATCGCTGGGGCTTGCTGCCATTGTCTTGATTCTGCTGTTCAACGGCGACGTGACAATCCTGGTTCAGCTCTATGTGGTCGGAGTGTTTGTTTCCTTCACGCTTAGCCAGCTGGGCATGCTCAAACACTGGTCCCGGGTGCTGGTGACGGTGACCGACCGGAAGATCCGTGCGGCCAAGCGCCGCAAGCGCCTGTTGAACCTGATCGGCTTGATTCTGTCGCTGCTGGTTTTGGTAGTTGTGCTGGCCACCCGGTTTGTTCACGGAGCATGGATTGCGGTGCTGGGCATCGTGGCGCTGACGCTGGTCATGGAATCTTTGCAACGTCATTACCAGCAGGTCGACAGCGAGTTGTCGATTGACGATGAACACTCGGCCACCGCACTGCCGGCGAGAGTTCACGCATTGGTGCTCGTATCCACGGTACGTAAACCGGTGCTGCGCGCTCTGGCTTTCGCTCGGGCGTCGCGTCCATCAAAACTCGAAGCGATCATCGTGGATATCGAAGCGGAGAAAACCGCACGTACCCTAGCGACCTGGGATCGGCTGCGGATTCCGGTTCCGATCACCGCACTGGCCTCTCCATACCGCGATATTGCCGGACCTTTGATCGAACATATCCGGTCCATCAAGCGGGAGTCGCCAAGAGATCTCATCGTGGTTTACATTCCCGAATACGTGGTCGGCCACTGGTGGGAGCAACTGGTGCACAACCAGACCGCCCAACGGGTCAAAAACCGGCTGCACTACGAACCTGGAGTGCTCATCGCCTCGGTGCCTTGGCGCCTGCTGAGCTCCTCCGACGCACTTCTCGGTGCCCCTACCGAGGAATCCTCGGCACACCGAAACACCTCACCTCACGAAGGATGAAACTTATGAACGCTCCCGAAACCTTAGAGCTACGTCTTGGATCGATTGCCCACGGTGGGCACACGGTGGCACGTCATGAAGGTCGAGTCATTTTCGTCCGGCATGGGATTCCCGGCGAGCTGGTCAATGTGGTGTTGACCGATGCCGGCGATACCGCCAAGTTCTGGCGTGCAGATGTCGTTGAGGTACTCGAAGCCAGCGAACATCGAGTGCCTCATGTCTGGGACCAGGCTGATGCGCTGGCTCACCGCGACCCGGTGGGTGGAGCAGAGTTCGGCCATATCAGTTTGGACTACCAGCGCGTGCTCAAAGCGCAGGTGGCCGCGGAGCAGCTGACTCGTCTGGGTGGGTTGAAAGCCGAAGACTACAATTTCCCAGTGGTGCAGGCAGTCCCCGGAAATCCGGACGGCCTTGGGTGGCGTACCCGGATGTCCTACTCGGTGACCGAAAGCGGCCGCTTGGCCATGAGCGGTTTCCGCAGCAACGAATTGACCGAGATTACCCAAATGCCCTTGGCGCATCCTGGCATCGAGGCCATAGGACTGTACGCCGTGGACTTCAGCGGAATCGACCGGGTGGAAGCGGCCGTCTCAAGCCAGGATGATTCCACGGTGCTCGTGCTGCTTTCAGAAGTTCTCCCAGGCGCTGCATTGCGTGTGGCGAAGCAACTTCCGCAGGGCGTCAACCTTGCCGTCTTCAGCCAAATGGGTGGTTCTGCGGCCGACGGCAAAGGCGAGCTTGAAGTTATCACCGGCAACGGTTGGCTCACTGAAAAGGTGTTGGGCAATTCCTTCCGCATTACCGGTGAAGGATTCTGGCAGGTGCACCGCAGTGCCGCAACGCTGTTGACCGAGCGCGTCATGGATCTTACGGCTCCAGAATCCGGCGAAGTCATCGCGGACCTTTACGCCGGTGCGGGACTCTTCTCCTTGCCGCTGGCCGAAGCCGTAGGACCTCAAGGGCGGGTCTTCAGCATCGAAGGCGCACCGGGAACACACGCGGACGCGAAGAAAAATCTAGCCCATACCCCGCAGGTTACCGTGACACGCGGGCGGGTTGAACGTTTGATGCGCCAGCTGGCCCGCGAGGCTCAGCTGGACGCGGTGGTCTTGGATCCACCGCGCACCGGTTTGGATAAGCAGTCAGCAGCGGAATTGGCGGCCAGCGGCGTTCCACGCATTTGTTACGTCTCGTGTGACCCGGCAGCTTTTGCCCGGGATACGGCTCGTTTGATGGCTCGCGGCTACGAATTAGATCACATGGAGATTCACGATTTATACCCGCATACTCACCATATGGAGTCGATTGGTCTGTTCGTCCGCCGTTAGACGATGATTTTAAGCGCTTGAACCACCAATTAAGCGTAAAATTTCTGCGGATCCGGCATTTTCTCCCAGTTGCGGATAGACTGGAGTTAGCTCTGCAGCAATACAAATCTGACATTCTCAGTTAGGAGCGCCTAACTGGAATTATGTTTGAGCATGCATAAAGAATGAGTGTCTGGCGAGAGGAGTCCCAATGAGTAAAGTGGACAGTTTCGGTGCCAAGGGCGTACTTGACGTCAAGGGAACCGAATATGAAATTTACCGACTGAATAAGGTCGAAGGCTCGGAAAGCCTTCCCTACAGCTTGAAGGTTCTACTTGAGAACCTGCTTCGCACTGAAGATGGTGCGAACATCACCGCAGACCACGTCAAGGCCCTAGGCCAGTGGGATGCATCGGCTCAGCCGAACACCGAAATCCAGTTCACCCCAGCCCGCGTGCTGATGCAGGACTTCACCGGTGTACCTTGCATCGTTGACCTTGCAACCATGCGCGAGGCAGTTCAGGAACTGGGTGGAGATCCTACCCGCGTGAACCCACTGGCACCTGCCGAAATGGTCATCGACCACTCCGTGCAGATCGATACCTTTGGTTTCGCAGGCGCCGTTGAGCGCAACATGGAAATCGAATACCAGCGCAATGGCGAGCGTTACCAGTTCCTGCGTTGGGGCCAGACTGCATTTGATGACTTCAAGGTCGTCCCACCAGGCACCGGCATTGTGCACCAGGTCAACATCGAGTTCCTGGCTCGCACCGTGATGACCCGCGAAGTTGACGGCGTGCTGCGCGCATACCCAGATACTTGCGTCGGCACCGACTCCCACACCACCATGGTTAACGGCATGGGCGTGCTGGGCTGGGGCGTTGGCGGCATCGAGGCCGAGGCAGCAATGCTCGGCCAGCCTGTCTCCATGCTGATCCCACGCGTTGTCGGCTTCAAGCTTGCTGGCTCGATCCCAGCCGGCGCAACCGCAACCGACGTGGTGCTGACCATCACCGAAATGCTGCGCAAGCACGGCGTTGTCGGCAAGTTCGTTGAGTTCTACGGCGAAGGCGTGGCAGCAGTGCCATTGGCTAACCGTGCAACCATCGGCAACATGTCCCCAGAATTCGGCTCCACCGCCGCAATGTTCCCAATTGACGACGTCACCTTGGACTACCTGCGCCTGACCGGCCGCAGCCAGGAGAACGTGGACCTTGTTGAGGCTTACGCCAAGGAACAGGGCATGTGGCACGATCCAAGCCGCGAGATCCGTTTCTCGGAATACCTCGAGCTGGATCTGTCCACCGTCGTTCCATCGATCGCCGGCCCGAAGCGTCCACAGGACCGCATCGAGCTGTCTTCGTCGAAGGAACAGTTCCGCAAGGACATCCACAACTACGTATCGAACACCGAAGACACCCAGGGTGTTGGACGTCCATCGACCGCAGTTGAGGTCACCAAGGAAGATGGCCAGAAGTTCACCATCGACCACGGTTTGGTTTCGATCGCTTCGATCACCTCGTGCACCAACACCTCCAACCCTTCGGTCATGCTTGCCGCTGCAGTTCTTGCACGCAACGCTGCCGACAAGGGTCTGGCTTCCAAGCCATGGGTCAAGACTTCGGTCGCCCCGGGCTCGAAGGTTGTTACCGAGTACTACGAGAAGTCCGGCCTGATGCCATACCTGGAGAAGCTTGGCTTCTTCGTGGTTGGCTACGGCTGCGCAACCTGCATCGGCAACTCCGGTCCATTGGATGCCGAGATCTCCGAGGCAATCAACACCAACGACCTCGCAGCCACCGCAGTGCTCTCGGGCAACCGCAACTTCGAAGGCCGCATCAACCCAGACGTGAAGATGAACTACCTGGCGTCCCCGCCACTGGTCATCGCTTACGCACTGGCCGGCACCATGGACTTCGACTTCGAAACCGATTCCCTGGGCAAGGACAACGAGGGCAACGATGTCTTCCTGAAGGACATCTGGCCATCGCCAGTCGAGGTTCAGGAAATCATTGATTCCTCGATCGACGAAGGCATGTTCGCCAAGGGTTACGAAGGCGTCTTCGAAGGCGATGACCGCTGGAAGGCACTCGACACCCCAGAAGGCTCGACCTTCAAGTGGGACGAGAAGTCGACCTACGCACGCAAGGCACCTTACTTCGACGGCATGACCGCCGAAGCAGCACCGGTTGAGGATATCTCCGCTGCTCGTGTTCTGCTCAAGCTCGGTGATTCGGTCACCACCGACCACATCTCGCCTGCAGGTTCGTTCAAGTCGGAAACCCCGGCTGGTCAGTACCTGATCGCCAACGGTGTGGATCGCAAGGACTTCAACTCCTACGGCTCACGCCGTGGTAACCACGAAGTCATGATCCGCGGTACCTTCGCGAACATCCGTATCAAGAACCAGCTGCTGGACGGCGTCGAGGGTGGATTCACCCGCGACTTCACCCAGGAAGGCGCTCCACAGTCGTACGTGTACGACGCTGCGGAGAACTACAAGGCAGCCGGCACCCCGCTGGTCGTTCTTGGTGGTAAGGAATACGGTTCGGGCTCCTCGCGTGACTGGGCTGCCAAGGGCACCGCACTATTGGGTGTCAAGGCCGTCATCACCGAGTCCTTCGAGCGTATCCACCGCTCGAACCTGATCGGCATGGGCGTTCTGCCACTGCAGTTCCCACAGGGCGAGTCCGCTGATTCGCTGGGTCTGACCGGTACCGAGAGCTTCTCGATCTCTGGTGTGACCGAGCTGAACAACGGCACCACCCCGAAGACCCTGAAGGTGACCGCTACCGCCGAAGATGGCAAGGTCACCGAGTTCGATGCGGATCTGCGTATCGATACCCCAGGTGAAGCAGACTACTACCGTAACGGTGGCATCCTGCAGTACGTCCTGCGTCAGATCGCAGCTTCTAACTAAGGTCTTGACCACTAGTTAGTTTCAGCTTCTGGAACAACCCGAAGGCCTCAAAGCGCAAGCTTCGAGGCCTTCGGGCGCTTAATCAGGACTTATGCGCAGCGCAAATGCACGCGAACTTCAGATAGCACGCACGGTGCTTGAAGCAGTAGGGCANNCGTGGGTTTAGAACGGTCGATGCATCTACCGCCACCAGATTCAACGTCCGCAACCTTCCGCCAGCGGCTAGATTTCCCTCTCGAAAGAATCGCTGCGCAAAACCATAAACGGTGAAAATTCTCCTTAGCAGAGAATGCAAGACGTACAAGGAGCGTGGAATATGAGCAACGCCTGGCACAAGGAACTGCTAAGCGAAGACCAAGCTGCGCGGACAAGAGAATGGCTCACCGACCCACAACTTGCCGCAGATCTTTCATGGAATCTCACTGACACCAAGGTTCTGCAGATTCGGTCGCGCGGACAGCACTATATCCTCAAAACGGCTGGTCCGAAGAATCATCATCTGCAACGCGAGTTTGCGGCTCACGCGAGGTTTACGAGGCCACTGGTTGAGCTCGGAATAACTGCCCGCGCACGTTTTGTCGATGAATCCTTGCGGCTGTTGGTGCTGGACTATCTGCCTGGNNGCCTGGGTACTTATGCGACCGTTCACCATCCGCACTGGATCCAGAAATCCATGTTCAAGCCGGACGTGCGTTGCGGCTTATCCACGATCAGGCCTCATGCAACGATGATGGCTACGAGGAGAGGTTCATTCGCAAGTGCCTGGACTGGCTATCTGCAGACCATCGGATCAATCCGCAGCTCGTGGCGCGTGCTAGCACAGCATTGCGTGAATATCGCACCGAATCTGCACTGTTAGTACCGACCCACGGGGACTGGCAACCACGCAACTGGATCATCAATGGGGACAGACTGCACGTCATTGATTTTGGGCGTTTCGACTTTCGTCCCGCGTCAAGCGATCTGAACCGGCTAGCTGTCCAACAGTGGAAAGACTCGCCGGAATTGGAATCCGCGTTCTTTGAAGGGTACGGAGATGATCCACGAGATTCCAGAACCTGGCCTATCATCTCGCTGCGCGAAGCAATTGGAACCGCGGTCTGGGCCTATCAGGTAGGCGACACCGGCTTTGAAGCGCAGGGGCACCAGATGTTGTCAGATGCGATTGAACTCTTCTGAGAGTGGGTCAAAAACCAGGTTCCGGGCGAAATGACCCAGGCAGTAGTCAAGGTCATTGCCAGGAAATTCGCACCATACCCAAACGTGACGGATAATGGAAAGAGTCCTGCGAAAGCTATAATAAATGTTTCGCATGGATTGACCGGTCCGTAATGGGCGAACATGTAAAGGGGATGACAGTGTCTTTATTGGAGACCATCAATAAGCCTAGCGATCTGCGGGCTCTCACCCTGGAACAATTGGAAGATCTCGCAGGAGAAATCCGCGCTTTCCTCATCGCCAACGTTGCGCGCACCGGAGGCCATCTGGGCCCCAACTTGGGTGTCGTNNNGGGTCTTTGATTCTCCGACCGACTCCATCGTTTTCGACACCGGACACCAGTCCTACGTCCACAAATTGCTCACCGGACGCAAAGACTTCACCACCCTGCGCCAGCAAGGCGGGTTGGCCGGCTATCCTGACCGCGGCGAGTCGGAGCATGACATCGTCGAGTCCTCGCACGCCTCTGCCTCCCTGTCTTGGGTTGACGGCATCTCGCGGGCCAACAAACTTCGTCAGCAGACCGAGCGCTACGCCATCGCGCTCGTCGGCGATGGCGCGCTGACCGGCGGCATGGCTTGGGAAGCGGTCAACAATATTGCCGCTGACAAAGACCGCAAGGCAATCATTGTCGTCAATGACAACGGGCGATCCTACGCGCCAACCATCGGCGGGCTCGCCAACCAGCTCTCCGGGCTGCGACAGCAGCTAGACAAATTCCGCACCCACCCTTCCTACGAGGATGCCATGAGCAAGCTTAAAGGCAAGCTCAAAGATTCGGGCGCCGTAGGGACATTCGCCTACAAGTCATTGCACGCTACCAAAAAGGGGATCAAAGATTGGTGGGCTCCGCAGGGATTGTTCGAGGATCTAGGGCTGAAATATATTGGCCCGATCGACGGACATAACCAGCGTGCCGTTGAAGAAGCGCTGCTCCAGGCAAAGCAATTCGGCGGCCCCGTACTCGTGCACGCACTGACCGAAAAGGGTCATGGTTATGCTCCGGCCATCGCCGATGTGGCAGACCAGTTCCACGCGGTCGGCGTCATTGACCCAGAAACCGGCGTCCCGGTATCGAGCGGGGGAGCCAAAAGCTGGACCAGCGTCTTCGGTGATGAAATTGCTTTAGTTGCCGACGAACGTGATGACATTGTCGCAATCACCGGCGCCATGCTGCAGCCGGTGGGCCTGAAGAAAATGGCCGACAAGTACCCAGAGCGCGTCATCGACGTGGGTATCGCCGAGCAGCACGCGATGACAGCCGCCGCCGGCTTGGCCTTCGGAGGCCTGCACCCAGTGGTCTGCGTCTACGCGACCTTCCTGAATCGCGCCTTCGATCAGCTGCTGATGGACGTTGCCCTGCACAAGGCCGGAGTGACCATCGTGCTGGACCGCGCCGGTGTCACCGGTCCAGATGGCCCCAGCCACCACGGCATGTGGGATATGGCATTGACCCAGATCGTGCCGAATCTTCATCTGGCAGCACCGCGCGATGCCACGCGCCTGCGCGAAGAACTGCGCGAAGCACTGGCCATCGACGACGCACCGAGCGTGGTGCGCTTCTCCAAGGGATCAGTCGGTGAAGAAGTCGAGGCGGTTGATCGGTTGCCTGACGGAGTTGACGTGCTCGCCCGCCTTGGCGATCGGGCCGCCCCAGACGTGCTGATAGTTTCGGTAGGAGCCATGAGCGAACTGTCGCTGGACGTGGCACAGCGGCTCAACAGCCAAGGCATCTCGGTGAGCGTCGTTGACCCACGCTGGGTGCTGCCCGTTCCCGCGTCAGTCGTTTCGCTCGCTGCTCGCCACCGCATCGTGGTCTGCATCGAAGATGGCGTGCGTGCCGGAGGGGTCGGTTCCCGCTTGCGCACCGAGATGCGGGCAGCCGGAGTAGACACCGCACTGAACGAAGTCGGTTTGCCGACAGAATTCCTGGCTCACGGCACCCGGGCCCAAGTACTTGAACGGGTGGGGCTCACCGCTCAACAGGTGGCTCGGGACACCTTGGCCCAGGTCCTGGGAACCAAGGTGCCGTTCGCCCGTCCGCTGCCCGGTCAAGATTTACCAACTGGCCAGATCCCCAAGCTGTGAGCGCACCAATGCCGTTTCCCACCGGGCTGACCCGCACCCCGGAACCGGTGCCTTTTGGCTCGCTCATTGTCAGCCGCGCCTGGAAATACGATGGCACGCCGCATTGGGTAGTTCCCGGATTTTATCTCGGCGCCGATGAACATGGTCATTGGCTGCACCAACCGGCTGGTTCCTTGGTGGCACGTCCCGGAACCGCGCATTTGGCGCTGACCGATGCGCTGTGCCTCATCCCGCACCATGGTTTCTGGGTCGCTACCCTCTACTCGGACGCAACCGACGATTTCGACGTCTATATCGATCTGGCCACCGCCATCGGATGGCATCAGCTGCGCCGTGGAGGATGGGAAGTAAATTCCGTCGACATGGATCTCGACGTCATCCGCTCGCGTACCCGCGGCACCTTTCTGGACGACGAAGATGAATTTGAAGAGCACGCGTTGAAGATGAACTACCCCGAAGAACTACAGCGTCAGATGCGCGAGACCAGCGAGTCGCTGATGACCCAGGTAGCGCAGGACCTTGCACCTTTCACTGACTCACACCGACAGCTTTGGCTGGCAAAGGCCGCGGAACTTCCACGCTGAGCCCAGCATTATCACCACTACTAAGGACAAAAAGATGGCGATTATTCGCACCTACCGCCTGGACGAGAAGAACGAACTGCAGTTCCGCGAAGCGTGGTACCAGCAGTTTGATGAAGACGAGCTGGGCCAATTCGTGATCAATCATGGAACCGTAGGCCACATGTCGAAGACCAGCGATGTTCAAGATGTGAAGGTGGAGCGAGCCGACGAGCTTTTCGCCGGCTTCCTCGCTGCCTGCGAAGAAGATGGCTACGCACAGATCCCAGCCGAGCAGCAGAGCTGGGTAATTGTGCAGTATGCGCTGAAAACCAAAGATGGCACCGAACGCGACCGCTACATGGAGAAAAAAGCCAAGGAAGCGCTCACCGGACACTTGGCCTGGCGTGGACTGGGCACCGTGGAATCAAGTGACTTCGCACCCAACAAACTCAACATTCGGATCCTTTCGCCAGCACCCAAACTCGCCGTCGCCTCGGTCAAGGTATGCGTCCGCGACGCCAAATTGGATACCACCAAGATGAGCATCGGAATTGCACCGTACGACAATATTGAAGCGGTCAAGATGGCACCTCCAATGCCTGCCAAGCCGTTTTCGCTGAGCTAGAAACCTTCGGGCCGGGGCTCCGGCCACAATAGGTTCTCCATGGACTAAGGACAAAGGACAGATGATTCCTCAAGAGGACCGGGACGAAACCCCGGGGGCCACGCGTAAGAGATCGCAATTTGGTGCTACACGCACACCTCTGCACTTGGTGTTTCAGGCCTGCCTCGGCGTAATTGCAGGTATCGGTATTACCTCGCTGCTGAGCGACGTGCCGCACGTACAGCTAGCCCTGGGCGGGGTATTCGTGGTGCTCGCCGCCTGGATCGTGGAGCAGGGCTTCCGCCTGCCGGCACCGAATACCAAAACCGGCGCGCGAATCCGGCTGATCTTGCGCTTGGTCGCGCTGGTTGGTTTTACCATCGCCGTGGGCTCACTGCTGACTTTGAGCGAAGCCTAGCTGCAACCAAGTATTTTCGAATGCTGTCTGATTAAATAAGCCGGCCAAGACATCTTTTGATGTTCTGGCCGGCTTATTGTTATTGACTAGAATCCTTAGTCGGTGCCCGAGTCAAACGCTGCGGACTCGATGGCACGGTCCGTTGCCAGACCCGATTCGTCAACCGGCGAGGCATCGACGATGTCGTTCGCTCCACCATTTTCCAGTGCTCCAACCAGCTTCGCGGTGGATCCGCCAACTAGGCCCATGCCTGCATACTGCTCCAGGCGACCACGTGAATCGGCGATATCCAGGTTACGCATGGTCAGCTGGCCGATACGATCCAATGGACCGAAGGCTGCGTCACCTACACGCTCCATGGACAGCTTGTCCGGGTGGTAGCTGAGGTTGTCACCTTCGGTGTTCAAGATCGTGTAGTCATCGCCGCGGCGCAAACGTACGGTCACGGTACCGGAGATGGCCGAACCGACCCAACGCTGCAGCGACTCGCGCAGCATCAGTGCCTGTGGATCCAACCAGCGGCCCTCATACATCAGGCGGCCCAGACGGCGGCCTTCATTGTGGTAGCTGGCTACGGTGTCTTCGTTGTGGATGGCGTTGACCAGGCGCTCGTAGGCGATGTGCAGCAGCGCCATGGCAGGTGCTTCGTAGATGCCGCGCGACTTCGCCTCGATGATGCGGTTTTCGATCTGGTCGCTCATGCCCAGGCCGTGACGACCGCCGATGCGGTTAGCTTCCAGCATCATTTCTACGTCGTCGCTAAAGGTTTTACCGTTCAGCGC
>DNHA01000088.1 GCA_003486025.1 Micrococcaceae bacterium
AAATTTGGCATTTTCTTGGCTCCGAAGCCGAAGCCTTCGGCACCGGAGACCTCTACGCCTCCGAAAACACCAGAAAATGAGCCAAAACCTTCGGCGCCGGAGACCTCTACGCCTCCGAAATCTGAGAAGCCAAATACTGCTCCACCATCTTTGGCTCCAAAAACCGACTCTAAGAGCCCGGCAGCTCCAAAGCAGTCTGGATCCGCAAGCAGTAACGTGCAGACCTCGGAGTCTGAAAGTAAGTAGCAAGTGAGCGTATACCGCGGGTGTTAGCCGGTTTTTAATCCGGGTAACACCCGCGGTTTGTTCGTTAAAACGTTGGCAACTCGTGTCACGTTCAGAGATCTATGCCACGTCAGGGCCTGCTGCCGATAGGATGGAGTGAGAAACGCCGTCAACGGCGACGCGTCCACCCTCGCTAATCACAAGGAGTGAAGCATGCCTATCGCAACCCCCGATAAGTACAATGCAATGATCGATGCCGCCAAGGCTGGCGGTTACGCCTTCCCGGCGGTCAACGTCACCAGCTCGCAGACCCTGAATGCCGCAATCCGCGGCTTCGCAGAAGCTGAGTCAGATGGCATCATCCAGGTTTCCACCGGTGGCGCAGCCTACTGGTCCGGAGCCTCCGTCAAGGACATGGTCACCGGCTCGCTCGGCTTTGCAGCCTTTGCACGTCAGGTAGCTAAGAGCTACGGCGTGAATATCGCGCTGCACACAGACCACTGCCCAGCGGACAAGCTGGACAGCTTTGTCCTGCCACTGCTTGCTGCATCTGAAGCAGAAGTCGCCGCTGGCCGCGATCCTTTCTTCAACTCCCACATGTGGGACGGCTCGGCAGAGACTCTAGAAGAAAACTTGCGCATCGCAGCAGAACTGCTGCCACGCACTGCTGCCGCCAAGCAGATCCTCGAAGTTGAAATCGGCACCGTAGGTGGCGAAGAAGACGGCGTAGAGAACGAAATCAACGAAAAGCTGTACACCACTGTTGAAGACGCCATGGCGACCATCGAGGCCTTGGGTACAGGTGAAAAGGGTCGTTACATCACGGCCTTGACCTTCGGTAACGTGCACGGTGTGTATAAGCCAGGCGGCGTGAAGCTCCGTCCAGAGATCCTGAAGGACATTCAGGCTCAGATCGGTACGAAGCTGGGCAAGGCTAACCCCTTCGACCTAGTCTTCCACGGTGGTTCGGGCTCCTCCCAGCAGGAAATCGCAGATGCTGTTTCCTACGGCGTGATCAAGATGAACATTGATACCGATACCCAGTACGCGTTCACCCGCCCGGTTGCCGGCCACATGTTCGCTAACTACGACGGCGTGCTGAAGGTTGACGGCGAAGTTGGCAACAAGAAGACCTATGACCCTCGCGTTTGGGGTGCCAAGGCTGAAGAGTCCATGGCTGCCCGCATCGTCGAAGCATCGCGTCAGCTAGGCTCCGCCGGAAAGTCGCTGAAGTAAACATGGTCGGAGAGAACCTACTGGGGATTCCAGAAACACTGTTGCCGGAGGAAACCGACGTGCTTTCGCGTTTGGACGCCGGAGACGAGGCAATCGATTTGGCGGCTAAGTTCCCATCGTCATCGCTGGTCTGGGCTTTGCTCGCCAACGAGGCTCATGGCGAAGGCCGCACCGTGGAATCTTACGCGTTCGCTCGCGTGGGCTACCACCGTGGTTTGGACTCGCTGCGCAAGGCTGGATGGCGTGGCCAGGGCCCAGTGCCTTGGACCCACGAACCAAACCGTGGCTTCTTGCGTTCGCTCTACGCGCTGGGCCGTGCGGCCGCAGCGATCGGTGAAAGCGAAGAAGTGGATCGCATTGAGAAGTTCCTCAACGATTCGGATTCCAGCGCCAAGGCAGCTATCGAAGCCGAGTAACAACTGAAAAAAGATGCGGACGAAAACTTACAAGTTTTCGTCCGCATCTTTTTGCCCAAAACCACGCGACCCATCGAGTCGGGCGGCGAAGACTCTGGAAAGCTGATGACTTTTGCCGCTAAGGTCCTGCATCGAGTCGAGCATGTACACCTAACCAACCTGTGTCTCGCAGAGCTTTGAACCATTAACATCAGTGCCCGGACCGTTTAACGCCGATGATTGAAAATGAGGACGTTCTCATGAAGTTCTACTTTTAGTTTCATATTGTTTACCTAGAGTTCATTTGAGAGAACAAATCATCACCTCATCACAATGAAGGGAGTCCACCGTGCTTTCGTTCTGGCTGGCTCTAGGATCAAACGTCGTCGGCATCACCATCTTGGTTTACTTCGTGTATTTTCGCAGGCACTTCAGGCGTGATTTGGTATTGGCCTATGTTGCGCTGAGCATGGGTATTTTTGCCGTCACCATGTTGCTTTCAGGCAGTGGAGCGGGCATGGGCCTTGGGCTGGGTCTTTTCGGTATTTTGTCGATTATTCGACTGCGTTCCGATACCCTGACGCAGGAAGAAGTCGCTTACTACTTCATCTCTCTTGCCATTGGTCTGGTTAATGGACTGCACCCGGATCCGGCCTGGTTGGCGCCGTCGGCTACCGCCGCCCTGGTGCTCGTGATGTACGTGGCAGACCACCCAAGTTTTGCACCGCGCACCGAACGCCAGACGGTGACT
The DNA here is from genome assembly GCA_003486025.1 of Micrococcaceae bacterium. Classification (GTDB taxonomy): domain Bacteria; phylum Actinomycetota; class Actinomycetes; order Actinomycetales; family Micrococcaceae; genus Glutamicibacter. Next base: position 2,608 of record DNHA01000088.1, read on the forward strand.
T
>DNHA01000245.1:0-7476 GCA_003486025.1 Micrococcaceae bacterium
CATCGACCTCATCTGCTCCCGCCGCCGCGGCCACAACGAGGGCGACGATCCGTCGATGACCCAGCCGATCATGTACAACCTGATCGAGGCGAAGCGCTCCACCCGCAAGCTGTACACCGAGGCCCTGGTGGGCCGCGGGGACATCACCGCGGAGGAAGCGGAGAACGTGCTGGCCGAGTACAAGGGGAACCTGGAACGGATCTTCTCCGAAACCCACGCCGCGCAGACCTCGCCGATCCCGATCATCACCCCGGGCTCGACCATCAACGACCTGGAGAAGCCATTCGCGCAGGCCGCCGACGAGCATACCGTCGACGGCGCCCGCGGCTCGGCGATCACCGAGTCCATGCTGGCGAAGATCGGCGCGGCCCACCTGGCTGTGCCGCAGGACTTCACCATGCACACCAAGCTCAAGGCTCTGCTGGAGCGCCGCGAGAAGATGTCCCGCGAAGGCGGCATCGACTGGGGCTTCGCCGAGCTGGCGGCCCTGGGCTCGCTGTCCATGGAGGGCGTGCCGGTTCGCCTGGCAGGCCAGGACTCGCGCCGCGGCACCTTCGTGCAGCGCCACTCGGTCTTCCACGACCGGGAGAACGACAACGAGTGGTACCCGCTGCACCACCTGTCCGATGACCAGGCACCGCTGTGGATCTACGACTCGCTGCTTTCCGAATACGCGGCCCTGGGCTTCGAATACGGATACTCGGTGGAGCGTCCGGATGCACTGGTGATGTGGGAAGCGCAGTTCGGTGACTTCGTCAACGGCGCGCAGACCGTGATCGACGAGTTCATCTCCTCGGCCGAGCAGAAGTGGTCACAGTCCTCCTCGCTGGTCATGCTTTTGCCGCATGGCTACGAGGGCCAGGGTCCGGACCACTCCTCGGCACGCATCGAACGCTTCTTGCAGATGTGCGCGGAGAACAACATGGTGGTGGCCCAGCCGTCCAACGGTGCAAACCACTTCCACCTGCTGCGCCGCCAGGCTTACGCCCGTCCGCGCAAGCCGCTGATCGTTTTCACCCCGAAGCAGCTGCTTCGCCTGAAGGCCGCGGCAACTTCGGTGGAGGACTTCACCACCGGCGGTTTCCAGGAGGTCATCGGCGATTCGACGATCACCAACAAGGATGCCGTCGACAAGGTGCTGCTGGTTTCCGGCCGCCTGTATTACGACCTGATCGCTGCGCGCTCCAAGGCGCAGGACGAGAAGGTTGCGATCGTGCGCGTCGAGCAGCTCTACCCGGCACCTGTGAAGCAGATCGCCGACGAGCTGGCCAAGTACCCGAACGCCAGCGTTTCGTGGGTCCAGGACGAACCTGCGAACCAGGGCCCATGGCCGTTCTTCGGCCTGTATGTGGCACCTGAGCTCGATGTGAAGGTTGGCCTCGTGTCGCGTCCGGCCTCGGCTGCGACCTCCGCGGGCAACGCGAAGCGCCACGAAGCCGAAGCTGCGGTGCTGCTCAAGTCCGCGTTCGCACGCTAAGCGGCACGCTCGTTCCTGCGTAACCGGCAGCCGGCGAACCCGATTCTCTAACCACGGAGTCAGGTTCGCCGGCTGCGCTTTTTAACCCGTACCTGCCTCCCCGATCTGGCAACTGGACACTGCTAAGGTTGACCAAGATTTAGTTTTACCAACGAAAGGCCGCCAAGTTGGAATTTCGCACCATCCGCATCACCGCCATCGGCGATGAGCTACTTGCAGGACACGGCGACCCGCGCGCACTGGGCTGGTTCGGCCGCGTGATGGCTCGAACCCAAGACCCCGCGCTGCGTTTGCAGTCCTTCGTGCTCGCCGCGCCGGCCGAAGGTTCCGAGGCGCTGGCCGAACGCTGGATGGGCGAAGCCTCCCGGCGCTTTGGCGACCAGGTCGAGAACCGTCTGGTCATCGCACTGTCCGATCGGGACGTGGATCTGGGGTTGACCACTGCGCGCAGCCGCTTGAACCTGGCCAATATCCTCGATTCGGCCTCGCAGATGAGCATTAAAGCACTGCTGGTGGGTCCGGCTCCGGGGTTGGATGACGCGCGCAATGAGCGCGTCGCAGAACTGAACCGGGTCTACTCCGATGTGGCGCTGCGCCGCAACCACCATTACATCGACACCTTCACTCCGCTGCGCGCGCACTCGCAGTGGCGCAGTGACCTCACCGCCTCCGGCGGCGTGCCGGGGCAGGCCGGTTATGGCTTGATGGCCTGGCTGGTGCTGCACCGCGGCTGGTATTCCTGGTTGGATCTGCCCGAACCAGACGCCAGCTAGCGCCGGGCAATCGCCGACTGGCCACCGGCGCACCGGTTAGGCAATGGTGCCAAGGTATGAAAGACTATTAGCCGGCCCGAGCACTCGGGAAGGCAATTACTGATCCCGCAAAGGAGTCACCATGTCGAAGCGTTCACGTAAGCGTAAAGATCGTAAGCGTGGCGGTGCCAACCACGGCAAGCGCCCAAACAGCTAAGCGATTTGAGCACAAAGAAAACCCCGTACCATTCGAATAAACGTCGAAGGATACGGGGTTTTCTTTTGCGTTCTTGATCCGCGCGGAGCTCAGTGCCCGGATTCGATGCGGATCTGCGAGATGCGCGTAATAATATTCATTTTCAGCTGCTGCGGGGCAGCCTCCTGGCAGCTGCGGCGCACCACCGAACGGATGATGCACTCCAGATCGTACTGCTCGGTGCATTCCGGGCAGTGCTCCAGATGCGCTTTGACATCTTTCAGGTCACCCAGCGTCAGCGCGCCGTCGAGGTATTCATAAATGCGTACCATGCGGTCATCGGCGCAGTCCCCCAATGAGTTACAGTCCATCGCTACTTCTCCGCTTTCTTCGCTGTGGCCTTGGTGCCCGGCCCGGCGGCCTTGATGCCACGGTCTGCGGCGTAATCGGCCAGTAGTTCGCGCAACGACTTGCGTCCGCGGTGCAACCGCGACATCACGGTTCCGATCGGCACCCCTAGGATTTCGGCGGCTTCCTTGTAGCTGAAGCCTTCGACGTCCACGAAGTAGACCGCAAGCCTGAAATCCTCACCGATGGACTGCAAGGCAGCCTTCACATCGGAATCGGGCAGGTGATCGAGCGCCTCGACTTCCGCCGAGCGCAGCCCGGTGGGGCTATGCTCCATCGCCGCGGCCATCTGCCAATCCTCGATGGTGTCCGTCGAGGTGCGCAGCGGTTCGCGTTGGCGCTTGCGGTACAGGTTGATGTAGGTGTTGGTCAGTATTCGGTACAGCCAAGCCTTCAGGTTGGTCCCGGGCTTGTACTGGTGGAATGCCGAGTAGGCCTTCGTGAAGGCCTCCTGCACCAGATCTTCGGCGTCGGCCGGATTGCGCGCCATGCGCAATGCCGCCGAGTACAGCTGGTCGACATAACCGAGTGCGTCGTGCTCAAAACGCGCACGACGTTCTTCCTCGGTCTCCTTGCTCACATCGGGCAAGTCCGTGTCCACGGTGTTATCAGTCATCACCGATGAGTCTACGCGCTTGCCCCGGCTAGTGGACAGGGCGCGGCTCACACCGGGCCGGACCTTGCAGGGCGTCTGTGTCTGTTCCATCGTCGTCACACTTATTCCAACCGCCGGCCGGTGGCGGTTATTCCCGGCGCGCTCTCGGCTAGAATTAGGCTAGGAGTTCAACAGCTGTTTTAGACGGGAAGTGCGATTATCTCTGCGAGCGCTCATGGATGCGAACTGAACTGGTGGGAGGCACCTTTTGCCTCCGGCGCGCTGGATGCCACGGTGCACGTGCCGGCCTCGAAATCGCTGACCAACCGGTATCTGGTGTTGGCCGCGCTGGCAGACACGCCGTCCACGATCCACAACACGCTGATCAGCCGGGACACCGAGCTGATGCTGCGCGCCTTGGAAGCCTTCGGCGTGCAAATCAGCCGTGAGACCCAGGATGACGGGTCGACCACCGTGGTGCTGCAGCCCGCCGATGCGCAGGCGCGCAGCGCGGCCCGGGCGCAAACCCTGCACATCGACTGCGGGCTCGCCGGCACCGTGATGCGCTTTGTGCCGGCGCTGGCTGCGGTCACCGGGGCACGCGTGCACTTTGACGGCGATGAAGCGGCCCGGGCACGTCCGATGGCCCCGGTGCTCGATGCCCTGGCGGAGCTCGGCGTGGATTTCAGCTTTGCCGGCCAGCCCGGGCTGATGCCTTTTACGCTTGATGCGAGCTCGGTGAGCGTGCGCGATGCCGTGAGCATCGACGCGTCGGCCAGCTCGCAGTTCATTTCCGCGATGCTGCTCGTCGGCCATGCCCTGCCCGGTGGTTTGCACCTGCGCGCGGCGCCCGGGCCGATTGCGAGCCCCGACCACATTGTGATGACCGTTCAGACGCTGCGCGAACTCGGTGTGCAGGTCGCTGCGGACGCCGACGGCCGCGGCTGGAAGATCGCCCCGGGCCGACTGGAGGGCTTCACCGTCACCGTCGAACCGGATCTGTCCAATGCCGGACCGTTTCTGGCTGCGGCGCTGGCCTCCAAGGGCACCGTGCGGGTGCCGTTCTGGCCCGCGCAGACCACCCAGGTCGGCGGCAAATGGGTGCAGATCCTTTCCGCCATGGGCGCCCAGGTGTCCTTGGACGCCGCTGGGGTGCTCAGCGTCACGGGCACCGGCACCATCCGCGGGATCGATTACTCCGACGCCTCCGAGCTTGCCCCGACGCTGGCGGCCCTGTGCGTGCTGGCCGATTCGCCGAGCACGCTGCGCGGCATCGGGCACCTGCGCGGGCATGAAACCGATCGGCTGGCGGCGCTGGAAACCGAGCTGAGCAAGGTGGGCGCCAGCGTGCGCGCCACCGAGGACGGGCTGCAGATCGACCCGGGAACCTTGCACGCCGCGGACCTGCACAGCTACGAGGATCACCGGATGGCCACCGCGGGGGCGCTGTTGGGCCTGGCCATCGAGGGGGTGCGGGTGGAAAATATCGCGACCACCGCCAAAACCATGCCCGACTTCCCCGCGTTGTGGGAACAGATGGCCAGCACCGCTGGCACTTCAAGCACTTCAAGCCAGGCAGGCTAATGCGTTATAGCGACTACGACGAATCATCGGTGCGGGTACGCCCGAACAAGAAGGGCACCCGTCCGCGCACCAAAGACCGCCCCGCCTATGAAAAGGCAGTGATCGGGCGCATTATCACCGTGGACCGCGGACGCTACACTGCAATTCTGGATGAGGATAGCGCCGCGGAGCGCATCGTCATCGCCGCCCGCGCGCGCGAACTGCGCCGCCAGGCGATCGTCCCCGGGGATCGGGTGGCGCTGGTGGGAGATACCAGCGGCAAGCCGGACACCCTCGCGCGGCTCGTGCGGATTGAGGAACGCAGCACGCTGCTGCGGCGCAGCGCCGATGACACCGACGCGACCGAGCGGGTGGTGGTGGCCAACGTGGACAAATTGGTGATCGTGGTTGCCGCCGCGAACCCCGAACCGCGCACCGGCTTTGTGGATCGTGCGCTGGTAGCCGCCTACGATGCGGGCATTTCCCCGGTCTTGTGCGTGACCAAAGCCGATGTGAAGGACCCGGCGGAATTCTTGAAGCACTACGAGGGCTTGCCGCTGGACGTGGTGGTCTCGCGGACCACCGGCGCGGAAGCCACCGGCGTGGATGCGCGCGGCGCCGACGGCTCCAGCGCACGCCTGGCCGTGGGCGCTTTGGATGAGCTCGAAGAACTGCTGGCCGGTTGCGTCTCGGTAGTCATCGGGCATTCCGGGGTGGGCAAATCCACGCTGGTCAACGCGCTCACCGGCTCCACCAGAGCCACCGGACAGGTGAACTCGGTGACCGGCCGCGGACGCCACACCTCCTCCAGCGCGCTGGCCTTGCGCCTGGGCGAAGCACCGGGCGGCTGGCTGATCGACACACCGGGCATCCGTTCCTTTGGGCTCGGGCTGGTTGATCCGGACAATATCCTGGGGGCCTTCGGCGAACTGGCGCAGATCGCCACGCGCTGCCCGCGCGGCTGCAACCATCAGGCCAACGCCGCAGGCTGCGCCCTGGAAGCCTGGGTGCAAGACCCCGATACTCCACCGGCGGCAGCCTCCCGGCTTGCCTCGTACCGCCGGCTGATCACCACCGAAGAAATCTCGCATGAAAAGGAGCTGGGCGCGCTCTAGCGCCAATACCCCATGGCCGAATACACCTTGCAAGAGGACCTCGACTTCGCCTTGATGATGGCGCAGCGGGTCGATGAACTGACCCTGGCCCGCTATGGCGCCAACGACCTGCGCGTGGATACCAAACCCGATATGACCCCGGTGACCGATGCCGACCGCGGGGCCGAAGAGCTGATCCTGGCGATGCTCGCCGAACACCGCCCGGATGATTCGGTGCTTGGCGAGGAGTTCGGGGTGCATGGCAGCGGATCGCGGCGCTGGGTGATCGACCCGATCGACGGGACGAAGAACTTTGTGCGCCATGTACCGGTCTGGGCGACGCTGATCGCGCTGCTTATCGACGGCGAACCGGTAGTGGGTGTGGTGTCGGCACCGGCACTCTCCCGGCGCTGGCACGCGGCGACCGGAATGGGCGCGTATGCCAGTGAACCGGGGCTCGATGCCCCGCGCCGGCTGCAGGTTTCGCAGGTCGCCGAACTGTCCGATGCTTCGCTGTCCTACGCTTCGCTCAATGGCTGGAAGGCGCTGGGCAAGCTTGATGATCTGCTCGAACTGCTCGATCAGGCCTGGCGCACCCGCGGCTACGGCGACTTCTTCTCCTACGCGCTGCTCGCCGAGGGCGCGGTCGACGCGGCCTTCGAACCGGAACTCGAACTCTACGACATGGCCGCCCTGGTACCCTTGGTCCGGGAAGCCGGCGGAACTTTCACCTCCATCGCCGGCGTCGAAGGCTGCCACGGCGGCAATGCGCTGGCCAGCAACGGCGCGCTGCACCCGCTGATCCTGCCCTACCTGAACCGCGGCTGACCATGCCCGGCCTGCACCCGCACAAGCTGACCACCAGCGAGGAAGACTACCTCAAGGCGCTCTACCTGCTCACCGAATGGGAAGATGAGCCGGTGGGCACCGGGGCGTTGGCCGACCAGCTGGGCCTGTCCCCCGCTTCGGCCACCTCGATGGTGCAGAAGCTTGCGGTCAAAGGCCTGGTCGATCATATTCCGCGCGGCGCCATCTCATTGAGCGAGATCGGGCGGCGCGAGGCTCTGCGCATGGTGCGCCGGCACCGGATCATCGAAACTTTCCTGCGTGATGAGCTCGGATATGACTGGGACGAGGTGCACGATGAGGCTGAAGCGCTGGAGCACACCGTCACCCNNCGATCCGCATGGCGACTCGATCCCCTCGGCCGCCGGGGTGCTGGCTGCCCGCGATGCCCGGCGCCTGGATCGATTCCACGGCACGCAGGCCATCGTGTGCCGGGTCAGCGACGAGGACCCGGAGTTTCTGCGTCGAGCCAAGAAGCTGGGAATCGTGCCCGGGGCGCTGATCGAGCTTCCGCACCAGCTGGACTACATCGAGGCCTCGCTGGT
>DNHA01000245.1:7503-7677 GCA_003486025.1 Micrococcaceae bacterium
TGGGTCTGCGCTCCGTGAACCGCCGAGCTGCGCTTGGCAGAATGCTGGCGGTCGCACTCGGCGGAGCCTTGGGCGCACTGGCCCGGGTAGGCGTCGACATGCTCACCCCGGCCAACGCGTGGGCCGCCTCAACCTTGATCGTCAACGTCCTTGGTTGCATCGCCTTGGCCGCGT
>DNHA01000245.1:7685-9634 GCA_003486025.1 Micrococcaceae bacterium
GAGCGCCTATGGTGCGCGCCGGTCGCTGGCCCCGCTGGTGCAGCTTTTCGCGGGTACCGGTTTTTGCGGATCCTTCACTACCCTTTCGACGGTGCTGCTGTTATTCACTACGTTGAGCACTGCCGGGTACCTCGGCTATCTGTTGCTCAGCGTGGTGCTCTGTCTTGCCGCCGTCTTCTTGACGCACTCGCTGCTGGACCGGCACCTAGCTCACCGGCAGGAGCGGTTGTGATCGGGTTGCTCTTGCTCGCTGGGGCCATCGGCGCGCTGATTCGCTACCTCCTGGACCGTTGGCTGCCTGTGGCACATGATTCGGCGCAGGGCCTGTTCGCTGGCTGGCCGCGCGGAATCCTGCTCGCGAACATTCTCGGCAGCTTTGCCTTAGGCGTGGTGCTCGGTTACGCACGCAGCCACCAGTTGGACCTCGCACACGACACCTTTGTGCACACCATACCTGCAGCCGATCGGCTCTGGCTGCTGGCCTCGGGGGTCTGCGGCTCACTGACTACGGCCAGTACCCTCTTTGTCGGGTTCCGCCTGATGTTTAAGGTCAACAAAATCCGCGCAATCGTATATCTCTGCTCCACCTTCGTGATTGCCGGCAGCGCTGGTGCGCTGGGCTGGCTGGTGGCTAGCTAACCCAGCGTGGAAAAAATTATCGGTCCGGCCACTTGGCCGGACCGATAATTTTTGCTCTAAGTTCTTTAGCGTGCCGCGCGGCGTCCGCGCGGTGCATTGCGTGCCGCATCCTTTGACTGCCCGGGCGGCTGCGGTGTTCTTTTCTCCCGGTCGTGCGGCACTACGTATCCGCCTGTGGCTAGGACCAGAATGGCGCTTAGACCCGTCAGCGCAAGCATCGCGATCGCCCAGATCTGGGACTGATCGGTGAATGAGTGATCAACGCTCAGCCACAGCACGTAGGCGCCGACGAGGTAGATCAGGTGAAGTAGCCCCAGCCTAATTCGCAGGCGCAGCCGGAACTTGGCTTTGGGCGAGAAGAAAAGTGCCCAAATAATGAGCAGCGGCACTACCACCACGAGGATCGACGGGATGGTTGGCCATGGAACGAAGGCGATAGCGGCCAAGGCCGCAGCGAAAATCAGACCAACTTCGAGGAGGAATGCGATCACAGCATAGATAGCCGAAATAGCCGGTGATACCCGCTGGGAACCGTTTTTACCCATCGTTTTTGATCTCACTCCGTTTCAGCAATCTGGCCGTCTGCTTAGCCGTTCAATTCCAGTCTATGTGGTAAACAGTGACCTCGCGACATGACTCGCGCGCAATGCACCGTGTTACCTCGTTTGGCCATCAGCTATCTGCACGCCAGGCTCTGCTCTGGATCCTCTATCTCCGCTCTGGATGCTTCGGCCCGTGGTGCGCACCACGAACCCATGAACCCAGGTAGGAGCCGCGCAAACTAGTGATCCATCGTCTTTGAAAGCGCACTTGCGTTCCCCGGCGTACACCATTTGAAGACATTGCCGGGCAGACGGAGTCGATATAGCGCTCACGTGTTCACTGCAGGCTAGGTTGCACGCCCCAATACCCGATGGTAGNNGGACGAGTAATTCAAGATGCAGCTCTGAGTCCCACAGCCTCGGCCATTCGCTAACGCCGCAAAGGATCTGTCGAATTTTTATCAAAACCTGCAGTTCACCCACTGCGCTAAAGGCCTACCAGGCGTATGCCGAAGCATGGGTTAACGACAGAACCCCCGAGATCATAAGAATCTCGAGGGTTCAAATACGTGGAGATGGGGAGAATTGAACTCCCGTCCGATGTGGTGTTGCCAGGTCTTCTCCGGGCGCAGTTTGCTGCGGAATTTCTCTGCCCCAACCATCACGCAAACATGTGGTTGATCCAGGCACAGTTACCTAAGTATGTGTTCGGTAGCGGTAACGTCCGCCGAACACAGGGGCTACCTAAATGACGTTAGGATCAGGGGC
>DNHA01000245.1:9657-11736 GCA_003486025.1 Micrococcaceae bacterium
GTCTGGCTGCTTAGGCAGCGAGAGCGAAGTCAGTGCGCTTTGATTCGGCACTTATTGTTTTGCAAAGAGCGTTTACGAGATAACTTTGCATCCTCGGCCCGCTTCATCTGTCGCGACTCACACCGTCGAAACCGATCATCCCCGTATTTTGTTGTCAGTCCCGGTTTCCCGGGTACAACCACACCAAAGGTGCGTTAAACAATCATAGCGCAATCTGGCCTGCTAACCCAACGAGATTCCCGCCACGCCTAGGCTTGCCCACGATTACGTTCACGCATGGCACGCAGTGCCTCGCGGTTATCCTGCTGCTCGCGCAACGTCTGGCGCTTGTCATACTCACGCTTACCGCGTGCGACACCAATCTCAATTTTTACGCGACCTGACTTGAAGTAAATCTTCAGCGGAACAATAGTTAGGCCAGCTTCGGAGATCTTACGCTCAATTTTCAGCAGCTCTGCACGGTGCAGCAATAATTTACGACGACGGCGAGCGGTGTGGTTGGTCCACGAACCGTTCAGGTACTCCGGGATGTAGCAATTCTCAATGAATAGTTCATTGCGGTAGAACTGACCAAAGCCATCCACTAACGAAGCTTTACCTTCACGCAGCGACTTCACTTCGGTCCCAGTCAGCACCATGCCCGCTTCGAAGGTATCTAGAATCTCAAAATCGTGGCGCGCCTTGCGGTTGCTCGCGATAATGCGATCTTCTTGGTTCTTCTTAGCCATGACACTCCTTGCATGTCGCGGGCGGATTCCCGCGCACAACTACCAAGTCTAGCGTTAGAGCAGTCCCAATGGATTCACATGCGAACCGTTGATGATCGTTTCGAAGTGAAGGTGGCAACCGGTGGAGTTACCGGTGGTGCCCACATATCCGATGACCTGACCCTGCTTCACTTGCTGGCCATTGCTCACGGCGATGCGTGACATGTGGTGATAATTGGTAGCTAGTGCCTTGCCTTTTACTACGCCGTGCGACACGGTCACCTTGTTACCAGAGGAGCCACCCCAACCGGCGAACCAGACTTCCCCGCTGGCAGCTGCACGGATCGGTGAGCCACACTGTCCCCCGAAGCCCCAGTCGACACCTGCGTGGACGTAACCGCCCTGTCCTGAGTAGTCAATCGTTCCTGCGGGGGTTGGGCGCCAGCCAAAGCTGGAGGTAATTCGCGAGCTGCTCGTGGGCTTGACCAAGCCCCAGCTGCTTGGTTCCGAGTACGTTTCGGTCTTTGGCTTCGCTTTCGGAGCCACGTACTGCTTTTTCTTGTAAGTCTGTTGCTTGCGTTTGGCTTCCGCTGCCTGACGTTCCTGCTCGGCTTCGTACGCAGCTTTTTCCTTGGCGATGCGCTGGCGCTCCGCTTCGGCTTCTTTGCGGGCCTTTTCCTCTGCCTTACGCTTGCGTTCCGCAGCTTCTCGAATCAAGCGCTCTTGGCGTTCCTTGATCTGCTGATTGACCGTAGCAGATTCTTGCTCTTGCACTTTTAGCTTCGCTTGAATCTGAGGTTTTTTGGCTTCCAACTCAGAGCTAAGAGATTCGGTGCTTGCCACCAGGGCATTCAATTCATCTTTGGCAGATTGAGCCGCGTCACGGGCGCTTTGCTCTTGGGCTAAAGCTTCCTCAGCTTGGCCTTTGAGCGACGAGATTTCTTCCTCGACAGCAACCAATCGCAGTTTATTGCTCTCGTCGGTGGCTTTTTCTTGGGCCAGATCGTTATACGCTGCGTTCTGTGAATCCAGGGCGCGGTTGGCCATGTCCAAGCCATCAGCCATGGCAGTTGCCGAATCCATATTCAAGATCATGTCTAAGCCGCTGGACACNNCCTCCGCGCTTATACGCTTCAGAGGCTATCTGCGCCATGGTGTTTTCCGCTTCAGCGATCTTGGCGGCGTTCTCTTCGATTGCCTTGGCAACCTTGTCCCTCGTGGCTTGGGCACTGATCAGCCGGTTCGTCAGATCTGCGACGGTAGCTTGTGCATTGGAGACGCGGCTTTGGGCATCTGCGAGAGCAGCCTCGGCAGCTGGAACCTGGGCTTGCTGGGCCCGAAGTTTCTTATCTGTGGCAACAATATCCGAATC
>DNHA01000010.1:0-3174 GCA_003486025.1 Micrococcaceae bacterium
CCGGAGCTGAACAGCTCGGATCGGCGTTTGCGCGATATCGCCGAACGTGCGGCGTTGAACGCCCCGATCCAGGGTTCGGCGGCGGATCTGCTCAAGGTTGCGATGCTGAAGATTTCGCAGCGGCTGCGCGAAGGTTCGTACAAGTCGCGGATGCTCTTGCAGGTGCACGATGAGCTGGTGCTCGAGATTTCCGCCGGCGAGCTGGAGGCGGTGCAGGAGCTGGTCACGCACGAAATGAGCCAGGCTGCGGACCTGCTGGTGCCGTTGGATGTCCAGCCGGGCATCGGCAAGTCCTGGCACGAGGCCGAGCACTAAAGCCAGTTCAGAATATTCAAAGCCGCCGGGGTGCCCCTGTTAATGGGTGCGCCGGCGGCTTTGAACCAGTAGCAGTGAAGGTTGCGCGAAGGCCAGCCAGCGAAAGGTGCATACCATGAGTTCTGCGGCGCCCCAGGGCATCGAGCTTGAGTTTTTTGCTGCCGAACACGCGGCCCGTGGACCTTTGGATCGCTGGGTGTCTTTCTCGCGTGCCGTCGGACGGGGTTTTCACGACCCCGGCACAGATGCGGACAGCGAGAAGATTCTGGCCGAGATGGATCTGGCCGACGGTGTGCAGTACATCGGGGCCTACGACCGGTCGGCGCTCGCGCCAAGCTTGCATGCCAGCGACCCGGTGGGCACGTACCAGTATTATCCCGGGACGCTGAATGCCGGTGGGCCGAAGAACCTGGCGGTGCACCAGATTACCGCGGTGACGGTGAGCCCGACGCATCGGCGGCGCGGAATATTGCGCTCGATGATCACCTCGCACCTCCAGCAGGCTGCGCAGGCGGGAGTTCCGGTGGCCGTGCTGACCGCCACCGAGGCCACCATCTACGGGCGTTTTGGGTTTGGGCTGGCCGCTGAGCTGTGCCGGTTTGAACTGAACGTGGAGCACGGGACGCGGCTGCGCCGGCCACACACCGGAAGCGTCGTCGCCGTGGATCCGGCGAGCATCGAAGAGCTGATGCTGGCGCTGCGCAGAGAGCATCAGCAGGCCACCGTGGGAGCGGTCAGCCACCGGAAATTCGATATCGGGCGCGATACCGGAGCGTGGGAAAACCACGGGAATCTCAAGCCGGTCAAGAATCTGCGCGCGGCGGTGCATTATGACGCCCAGGGAACTGCCGATGGGTATCTGACCTATACCTTTGATGGGTGGGCCAAAGAACCGGCCACGATGTCGGTGAAAACCTTGTGCACGACTAATGGCGCCGCGCGGCTGGAGCTGCTCGACTTTTTGGGCGCGCACGACCTGGTCAAACGGGTGACCGGCTCGGCTCCGGTCGATGATGTGCTGCCGATCGCGCTTGAAAACCCGCGCGCTTACCGGGTGCTGAGCCGCGATGATCATCTGTGGCTGCGTATTCTGGATCTGCCGGCCGCGCTGTCGGCGCGCACCTATCACGGTGAGGCGCAGCTGGTGATCTCGGTGCACGACGAGCTGGGTTTTACGGCCGGTACCTGGCAGCTGCAGGTTGCCGACGGGTCCATGGCGGTGGTGCGTGCCGAGGGCCAGGATCCTGAGGTCTTCCTTGATTGCCGGGAGCTGGCCAGCCTCTACTTGGGCACGCGCAGTGCCACGCAGTTGGCCGACGCCGGATTGCTGGACACCGCTGCACCGCAGCTTCTCACCGTGCTTGACCGGGTCTTCGCTGTCCGGCAAGCACCCTATTGCCAGGTGGATTTTTAACCCTTATGCAGTCAAATACACCAGTAGTCAACGCCGAGCTGCCACGTCGTCGGTTGTTACGCTTCGCTTTGGGCGGCGGTGCTTCGGCGGTGGGTCTGCTAGGTTTGGCGGCGCTGAGCGGATGCACCCAGATCCCCGGGAGCTCAACAACGTCGGCTACAGGGCAGGGCCCTGCACCGGCGACAGCCAGTGCCTCTGTGCCAGCTTCGGCCCCGACGAAGACCAGCGCGAGCGCGGAACCGTTGTTCAAACCTAAGCTGAGCAAAAAAGAAGCGACGGCCGAATTCGGCCGGCGTGCGCCAGGGCAATTCGGACTTGAGGTACCGGGTATTCAGCTCGCCCTGCCCTCCGGAGCCCAGGGCGTGGCGCTGACCTTTGATGCCTGCGGGGGAGCCCATGGCAGCAAAATGGATCATCGGTTGATCGAAGCATTGCGTACCCACAAAACCCCGGCCACGTTGTTCGTCAATCAGCGGTGGGCACGGAGGAACCCGAAACTGCTCACCGAACTGGTCGCCGATCCCTTATTCGAGATCGCAAATCACGGCACGAGACATGCCCCGCTCAGTGTGGCTGGGCAGCAGGCGTACGGAATACCGGGCACCGGATCGGTTGCGCAGGCTTATGACGAAATTGTGCTCAACCAGCGGTATTTGGCGCAGGAATTTGGCGTGGTGGCGCGTTTCTTCCGTTCGGGGACGGCGCATATGGATCAGGTCGGTGTGGCCCTCTGCCGGAAACTGGGGTTGGTGCCGACGAACTTCACCGTGAATATGGATGCCGGGGCAACATTCCCGGCAGCGAGCGTTGCCGCGCAGGTAAGCGCGATGAAGCCCGGGGATGTGGGGATCGGGCACTTTAATCAGCCGAATTCGGGGACCGCACGCGGAATTGACCGCGGGCTGAAAACGCTGGCGGAGAGCGGGATAAAAGTCGTCCGGCTCACCGCTGCCTGAGCCGGCGTCGAGCGGGGCCGGTGAGCGGATGCCCGCGGATCGGGCGCCAGAAAAGCCGAAACGTAATGAAGCTCACAAAGTGAGGCTGTCGATCTTGGACGTTTACGCTTTGACCCGCACTTAGCTCGGCGCGTAGACTTAGGAAGGCGTGTCATGGCTTTGCCGTGTCCGCAGGTAAACTTTACCCATTCGAAACTCCGGGACTTCCGGGGTTTCGACTGATCAAATCTATCCACAACGGAGTCCCTACTACATGACCATCACCTCGAACGAGAACAACAGCGCACCAGTCGTTGCGATTAACGACATCGGATCTGCTGAGGACTTCCTGGCCGCAGTCGACGCCACCATCAAGTACTTCAACGATGGTGACCTCGTCGAAGGCGTCGTTGTCAAGGTTGACCACGACGAAGTTCTGCTCGACATCGGTTACAAGACCGAAGGTGTCATCCCTTCCCGCGAACTTTCCATCAAGCACGATGTTGACCC
>DNHA01000010.1:3295-5558 GCA_003486025.1 Micrococcaceae bacterium
AAGATCAAGGAAGAAGACGGTGTCGTTACCGGTACCGTCATCGAGGTTGTCAAGGGTGGCCTCATCCTGGACATCGGCCTGCGTGGCTTCTTGCCAGCATCGCTCGTCGAGATGCGCCGTGTGCGCGACCTGGCACCGTACATCGGCCAGGAAATCGAAGCCAAGATCATCGAGCTGGACAAGAACCGCAACAACGTTGTGCTCTCCCGCCGTGCATGGCTTGAGCAGACCCAGTCCGAGGTCCGCTCGACCTTCCTCAACAAGCTGGAAAAGGGCCAGGTTCGTCCGGGCGTCGTTTCCTCCATCGTCAACTTCGGTGCATTCGTGGACCTTGGCGGCGTAGACGGTCTCGTCCACGTTTCCGAGCTGTCCTGGAAGCACATCGACCACCCATCAGAGGTTGTCGAAGTTGGCCAGGAAGTCACCGTCGAGGTTCTCGAGGTCGACCTGGACCGCGAGCGTGTTTCGCTCTCGCTCAAGGCCACCCAGGAAGATCCTTGGCAGACCTTCGCCCGCACTCACGCGCTGGGCCAGGTTGTACCAGGTAAGGTCACCAAGCTGGTTCCATTCGGTGCGTTCGTTCGCGTCGAAGACGGCATCGAAGGCCTTGTCCACATCTCCGAGCTTGCAGTGCGCCACGTTGAACTGGCCGAGCAGGTTGTCTCCGTGGGCGACGAGCTGTTCGTCAAGGTCATCGACATCGACCTGGAACGCCGCCGCATCTCGCTGTCGCTCAAGCAGGCTAACGAAGGCGTGGACCCAGAGGGTACCGAATTCGATCCAGCTCTGTACGGCATGGCCGCTGAGTACGACGAAGAGGGCAACTACAAGTACCCAGAGGGCTTCGATCCAGAGACCAACGAATGGCTCGAAGGCTTCGACACCCAGCGTTCGGCTTGGGAAGCACAGTACGCTTCCGCACAGGAGCGTTGGGAAGCACACAAGAAGCAGGTTGTTGCTGCTATCGCTGCCGACGCAGAAGCAGAAGCAGAACCAGCCGCTGCCGGCGGTTCCTCAGCTGCTGCTCCAGCATCGTACTCCTCGGAGGCACCAGCCACCGATGCAGGCACCTTGGCTTCGGACGAAGCACTGGCTGCACTGCGCGAAAAGCTGACCGGCAACTAATTTCGATTAGTTCCAGTGAGCTTGGCGGAGAGCTGAGTAAACGCTGAATGAAAAGGTCCAACCCCTTGCGGGTTGGGCCTTTTCTGTACCTTGGAGTGCGCGGCCAGTAACGTGCGATGCTTGGTCATCCTTCGTGCTGAGCGTGAAGCGGTTAGATCGACCCAAAGGTGCAGTGCGCGCAGAATGTCACAGCTATAGACTAAACCCTGGAGGTCTCCACGTTGGGGCCGGTGAGGGATACGCATGAAGCAGGCAAAAAGCAGCGGTGCTTTGATGGGTGATCGTGCCACCGAAGGGAAACTGGTACCTTTTTACTCGGTAGGCATCGATGAGTGGCGCCAGGTCCCTGGTGCGCTGCCCAATGTGCTGGTGCTCCTTGCCAGCTGGATTCCGTTGATAGCTTTGAACATCTACCTGTTCCGCTTCGCTTTCCCGCAACGTCCGCAGATGGAAGTCGGAAAACTGCTGACTTTCTCGGTCATTGCCGCCTGCGTCGCGATCTTGTGGGCCGCCGCGCGGATTGCCCCGTGGCTGGCTCTGGCCGCAACCGCCACGCTCTACCTCATGTTGCAGCCTACGGGAACCGCGCAACTGGTGGTCTTGGGATGCGCGAGCTGGTTTGCGCTCCTGGCGCTCGGCGCACTGCTCAGCCAGTGGCGACTGATCCTGAGGCTGCGTCGATGGCGGGCACATGCAACCTCCATGGTGCTCCTCCCGAGCGAACAATTGCGGCAATTGCGCATCTACCGGCAGCTGCCGACCACGCTCTGGTATTTGGCTTTAGGCTCGGTCCTCTATCCGCTGCTCAAGCTCACCTGGCAGTTCCTCACCGATGCCGAGCAAGTATTCTCCGCCCTGGATCCCGAACGCATCGATGGGTTCTTGATCGGAAGCGTCGCACTGGCACTGTGCCTGATCGTGCTAGTGGTACGTTGGGCCGAACAACTCATCGTGGGGCATATTGCGCTGGAAGTTCCATTGGCCAGCGATGTTGGGCCGCTGAGCTTTGTGGCGATCGGCGCCTCGGTGGCACGCGAACCGGAAAACGGCGTGCCATGCGCATGCACCGACCCTGAGGAAGAATCCAAGAGCAGTGAATATGAGCGGTTTGTTGAATGCCTGGACCGATGTGCGGTGC
>DNHA01000185.1 GCA_003486025.1 Micrococcaceae bacterium
GCAGAACGTTGAACACCGGGATCGCAAGCCTTCCATCGACAGAGTCGGATGCGCGCTTATCACGTGACTGTTCAGGTTCTTTGCCGTAGCATCCTCCCTGTCAGCGAGGTTTCTGCTCTGTTTGGTCGGCACGAAAGGATCAGAACCTTTACAAATCAACGCTTAACCGGGGGTGCACTGGTTTCGACGGGGGTTGTGAAGTCGCTTGGCGCATGCCGAGGGGGTAGCTTTCCTCGTAAATCCAGCTGCAAAACTCTAGTTGCCAACGACGACAACTACGCTCTCGCCGCTTAAGGCGTAAGCCCCGAACCCACTTGTGCCCGTGCTCGTGGATGTAGGGTCATTATCACGGAACCGGCTGTGACGGCTGCCTGTCAGTCACTGCTTAACCAAAACAGGCTGGTCCTGGGGTGCGCTTTGCACACCGTGCTGCCACAGGGCGAGATCCAACGGTGAGCTAAGCATGTAGTGCCGGGGATGGAGTGCCTTCGGACGGCGGTTCAATTCCGCCCACCTCCACCATTAGATGGACCGTCAAGGTCCCGATCAGGCCGGAAACCCAATAGCAACAAGGGTTTCCGGCCTTTTTTGTTTCCGTTTCTATGCGACGACGGGGGTACAACATGGGGTATATCCCCACCGCCGGGGTCCACATACCCCTATCCGATCTCGCAATTCGCCGCGCCAAGCCCGGTGACAAACCCTGGAGCTTTCTGATGGCGGCGGCCTGTACTTGCTGCTTCAGCCGACCGGTGCCCGCTATTGACCCAAGAAGTACGGCGTAGCCGGCAAGGAGAAGCTGCTTGCCCTGGGGCATCTATCCGATGTCCCGCGTCCCCTCGCCCGCCAGCGCCGGGAGGATGCCCGTCAGCTGTTGGCACGGGCGTCGCCCCCCGGAGAGCACAAGAAGGCTGCAGGCGCCAATGGCCTTCCTTCGCCCCGGCGAACTCCGGCAAGCCGAATGGGGCGAGTTCGATCTGGACGCGAAGACCTGAACCATCCCGGCCGCGTGAATGAAGATGCGGCGCCTTACCTGGTCCCTCTATCCGAGCAGGTCTTGGCGGTGCTGGAGGAGATCAGGCCGCTGACTGGTCGGGGGCGCTACGTGCTTCCGTCCACCCCATCCCGCTACCGGCCGATGTCCGAGAACGCAGTCACCGCCGCACTGCGGGGAATCGGCTACGAGACCGACAGCGTCACAGGTCATGGCTTCCGCGTGACAACCCGCACAATCCTGGACGAAGGACTCGGCTTCCGGCCTGACATCATCGAGCACCAATTGGCCCACGAAGTTCGCGATTCCAACGGCCGGTCATACAACCGAACATCGCATCTGCCGGAGCGCATGAAGATGATGCAGGAGCGGGCCGACTACTTGGACAAACTACGTACTCAACCGGCGAAGTCCGCATAGTCCGGCTCCCATCGCGCGGCCATGGCCTCAAACTTGGGCGTCTCACGATCTGAGCATTCCCGGGCACTTGATTGCGCGCATGCCTACATAGTCGCTCCCCCGTATAACGATAGAGAAACACAGGCGACCAAAACTGGCCCATTCTGGGAGGGCGGGGCGCAGCTATACTCGCCGTCACTTGATGAAGGCCCAGGCATTGACTGCTGAATCGAAAAACATGGACGTCGAGGTACTACGAGCCCTCGCCATCTGCATGACGCTGTTCGCGCATCTGGAAATCCTTATTTACTGGGGCAGCGGGTTCTTGGCCTCCCTGGGCAAAACCCTCTCATTCTGGGGCGGCGTTGATCTGTTTTTCTGCATCTCAGGGTTCGTTATCACTGGCAGCCTTCTCAGAGATCCCCCTTCTAGTGCCGGCTTCGCTATTTTTGCGATCCCCTTTTGGATTCGTCGCTTCTGGCGACTGACCCCGTCCGCGTTAATCTGGCTGATAGTGGTGATTGCACTGAGCGCGCCACCGATCAGTCAAGGCTACCTCCGCAGCGCGACCGCCAACGCCACGGATGCGCTCTACGCCCTGACCTATTTAGCCAACTTCCACTTCTGGTCATGCTACGCAGGCATTGCCGATAACTGTGGAGTTAATCAGGTCTACTGGAGCCTGTCCCTAGAGGAGCAGTGCTATCTGATCATTCCTATAGCATTGTTTTTATTGGGCCGCCGGAAGTTCGCCGCGTTCTTGTTGCTGGTCTTCGCAGCGCAGGCATTTTTGACCCGGCCAATTCTTTCACTAGGTTGGTTCTTGCGTACGGACGCGCTTGCGCTTGGGGCGATGATCGCCCTGGCGTCTAGGTACGGGAGACTGGAATCGATTGAGCCCAAGTTATTGGGCAATCGCGCCATAGCAATTTTTTTGCTGCTTGCGTGTATTGCAGTCGCAGGCCTTTTCGCAGGCGCATGGAAGAGCTTCCCACTCCACACCACGGGGATCGCTTTGGTTAGCGGGCTGCTCGTATGGATAGCTTCCTACGGGAAGGCATACTTAGGCCTAGGCAAGACGAGCTATCGCCTTTGGGCGTACTTGGGTAGCCGATCCTATGCCATCTATCTCGCCCACGTTCCGATCTACTACTTGGCAAGGCCTCTCGCTGGCCACCTGGGTTACGTCCCCAACGCCTCCCACTTCGCTGCGGCTGGCTACCTTATTGCTGCCCTCTTGACCGTCTTCATACTTGCTGAACTGAACTACCGATTCGTAGAATTACCGTTGCGGAACTACGGCAGGATAGTTGCAAACAGCTGGAGTGCTCGCCAGACAAACAGGGAAGATGTGGCTCCATCCTCCTAATTCTTCCCTCCGTGGCTGATGCATCCGGGAGTTCATCCTCAGGGCGAGCTGCAAGGGTTAGTTTGGCCAGGCGCGCGCCCATCAAC
>DNHA01000336.1 GCA_003486025.1 Micrococcaceae bacterium
CGCAGCAGCGTGGACTTGCCACAGCCGTTAGCCCCCACAACAATGGTCACTTCCCCGGTGGGGATATCCAAGGACAGTTCATCGACGATGGTGACCTTGTCATAGGCCAGGGTCAGATCGGTTGCCTGAAGTTGGGCCATGGGTTATCCCCCGCTTCCTGTTGAATTTGTCCGCACCAGTATCCAAATCAGAAACGGTGCGCCGAATGCGCCGGTGATAACTCCCACCGGCAATGAAAGATCTGCGAACAAGTTCGCGGCAAAGAAGTTGGCAACGATCACCAGTGTTGCTCCGGTCAGCGCCGCCAGCAAAATATTGATGGGACCCCGAGTTAGTGCGGCGCTGATAGGTCCCGCCAAAAATGCCACGAAGGCCAACGGTCCGGTCACCGCAATGGGCAAGGCTCCCATTGCCACCGCGACAAAAACCAGTAGCGCCCGAGCCCAGCCCACGTTCAGGCCCAGAGCCGCAGCGGTGTCCTCCCCCAGTTCAAGCATCTTCAGCTGGCGCAATACGAGGGGAAGTAAAAAGACTGCGATGATTCCCAGCGGAACCAAGAGCAGCAGTGCGCTGTCCCAGTTGCTCGAAGAAAGCGAGCCGGTCAGCCAGTGCATCACATCGCTTGCGGTGTTGAGCTGCGCTTGGGTCAGCAGGTATTGGATCAGTGCCTGCAGCATGGCCCCGATGGCCAGGCCGGCAAGGATCAACCGGGAGCCGGTACGTTTTCCCGAGGCGGACAGCCAGTAGATCAGCGCGGCAACCAGCAGGCCGCCGGCCAGCGCAAAGGCATTGAGCTTCCAGTCGTTGTAGCCCAAGACAAGCATCGCAAAGACCGCGGCTGCCGAGGCGCCATAACCCACACCAATCACATCGGGGCTGGCCAGCGGGTTGCCCAGCCAGCGCTGGAACAGGGCACCGGAGATGCCCAACCCGGCGCCCGCCAATGCTCCAACGGCCAAGCGCGGCAGACGGTCGGACATGATGATGAAGCTGGTTCCGGGGACCTTTTCTCCGCCAAGTACCTGAAGCACTTCCAGCGCAGGCAGCCGGTCACGGCCCCAGAAAAGATACGCCAGCGCGGTGGCCAGAATGGCTAATGCCATCCACAGCGCGCTGCGGCGCACCCGATGAGTCCGCTCAGCGGCCCTTGCCGGTTTATCTGCTTCGGGCCCGCCGGCCGTTGCGGTTTTCTCTTTTGAGCTCACAGGCTCACCGACTTCATGCCGCTACGCATCATGATGATGAAGATCGGACCGCCGAGCATGGCGCACATGACGCCCACCTGGATTTCGCTGGGTGGCGCGATGATGCGCCCCACGGTATCTGCCACCAGCAGCAGGATCGGCCCGGCAATTAAACAGGCAGGCATCAGCCAGCGGTAATCCGAGCCGACCAATAGCCGCACCGCATGGGGAATCATCAGGCCCACAAAGGCAATCGGGCCAGCTACCGCGGTGGCGGTACCGGCGAGCACCACCACACCAATCGAACCGATCACCCGGGCACGGGCCAGGTTGAAGCCCAACGCGGTCGCCGTGTCATCTCCCATGGAAACGGCATTGGAAACCTTCGCGGTGGACAAGACAATCAATGCGCCAATGGCCACGACGGGGATGGCGCTGAGGAAGGTGTCAATTCCGGTGGTGGACAGCGAGCCGATCTGCCACATGCGGAATCGGTCCAAGGTGGAATCCGAGATCATCAAGATCGCATTGGTGACCGCCCCGACGCCGACGGCCAAGGCGGCACCACCCAAGGCAAGCTTGATGGGCGTGGCCCCCTCGCGTCCCACATTGGCCACGAGGTAAACCAGGATCATTACTACCGCGGCACCGATAAAAGCAGCGGCCATGATTCCGGCCAGCGAACTTACTCCGAGGAAGCCGATAGCCAACACCACACTCATCGAGGATCCGGCGTTCAGCCCCAGGATGCCGGTATCTGCCAGTGGGTTGCGGGTCAGACCCTGCAACCCGGCGCCGGCCAGTCCCAGCGCAGCACCGACCACAATGGCACCGACCGTCCGCGCAAAGCGCGAAGCAACCACGCCCTGATCCCCATTGGCCGGATCAAAATTCCAGATCGCGTCGGTGACGGTATCCAGCGAGACACTGCGGGCTCCCAGAAGCAGCGAGGCGAAGACCGCCAGAGCTAAAAAGAGGAAAAGTAAGAGGAAGGCGGTGAGTTTTCTACCTGCTTTCGGCGACTTCTCTTGCCCTGCATGGGGCGTAATACTTTTAGTCGCGGTCATTGCTTCCTACACTCGTTGCTATGGCTCATCTTCCCTTGCCCACTATTATCGCCCCTGGCATCGGCCTGCTGCGCGCCGAGAATCCTTCGGAAATGACGTTGGACGGGACCAATTCCTATTTGCTCTTTGACCCGGCCTGCACTGAGCTGACTGCGCGAACCCCAGCAGTTCTCATTGACCCGGGTCCTGATCTTCAGGACCATCTGCACGCCTTGGCGGCCTTCGATATCCAGCTGGTGCTGATCACCCACCGGCATGCGGATCATACCGGCGGAATCGACACCTTGCACAAGTTGACCGGGGCACCGGTGCGCGCCCGGCTCGAAGAGCACTGCCGGGAGGCGGAGATCTTCGAAGACCTGGAAGTCATTGAGGCCGCAGGAATTGAGGTTCAGGTGGTTTTCACTCCGGGACATACTTCGGACTCGGTGTGCTTTATCCGCCGGGGAGAAATTTCCCATTTGTTCACCGGAGATACCGTGCTGGGCCGCGGCACGACTATTTTGGAACATCCCGATGGGACCCTGTCCGATTATCTGGCGTCCTTGCAGCGGCTGTTGTCGATGCCGGATATGGCATTGCATCCGGCTCATGGTGAGCAGCATGAAGTATCCCATCCGTTGCTTCAGAATTATCTGAAGCATCGCGAATCGCGATTGGACCAGGTGCGTGCGGCCTTGGACAAACTCGGCAAGGCCGGGGCTGACGTACAACCAGCGCAATTGCTGGAGCTTGTCTACCCCGGCCTCGATGCGCGCTTGGCGGGCGCAGCTAGCCGTTCCTTGGAAGCGCAATTGCACTATCTAGGCTTAAATCCTTAGTCGCTACTTGGCGGCCGCTGCGTTTTCGGCAGCCGTGACGATCTTTGGAACTACATGCTCAAGCGCCCATTCGATGGACAGCGGCGAAGCTGCGGAGATGGCCAAGGTAGCCTGATCATCTCCCGGCAGGGCCACTGCCTGATTCTTCACCGCAGGGATCTGGCCGTACAGGGGCTGGGCCTTGACGATGTCATCTACGCTGTTGCCGGCAAGGGCAGAGGCGAAGACGATATCCGAGTCCCACTCGTTGACTTTTTCAGGGGACACGGTGAAGAAGAAGGTGTCCTTCTCGGCGTTCTTCTGGACGTAATCTGCCTGTGTCATGCCCAAAGCGGACAGGAAGCGTGGACGGGTGTCCCCTTCGGAGTACACATAGGCGGCGTCCGGTGCGGAGAGGTCCGCAGCGATGAAGGTGGTGCCCTTCAAGGCTTCATTGTCCTGTCCAACCTGCGCCAGATCGCCTTCGATTTTCTTGATGAGCGCGTCGGCCTCGTCTGCCTTGCCGAGCATCTGTCCGGCGGCTTCGGTGGTCTCTTCCCAGCTGGTGGTGTAGTTCGGCTTAATCGGGCCGACTACTGGTGCGATTTCCTGCAGCTTCTCGTACTGATCCTTCGTCAAGCCCGAATACGGGGCGAAGATGACGTCGGGCTTGCTCGCGGCGATTCCGGTGTAGTCAAGGTCGTCACCGACCTTGTACTGCACCGGCGCGTTCTCCGAGCCAATAGGAGCACCAAGCTCTTCTAGCTTGGCGTCCTTCCAGTCCGTTGAGTTGTTGGCGTTCTGGCCATATGCGTCGATGTCCATGCCCACCGGCACGGTTCCCAGAGCCAGTACCGCATCGGCGTTGGTCCATGAAATCGTCGCGATCTTCTCAGGCTTCTCGGTAATTTCGGTTTCGCCGTAAATATTTTCGATGCTCACCGGAGTGAAGCTCGAACCGGCGGATTCCGAACTCTCAGGCTCTGTGGTCGATGTCGAGCCACAGGCGCTCAGGCCGAGTGCCAAGATTGCGGAGGTTGCTGCCAGTAGGCCAGCACGACGCTTAATTTTCATGGGGCATAATCCAGACGTTGCGAGTTGTCATAAAGTAACCGGAACTTAGGTTAGGTAAACCTATGTGAACCGGATGCAACTTTACGCCGATCCCACTTCAATACGCAACATCTAGGATATGTAATCCACGTTACATATCCGAAGGCCAGTTGAGCCAGCCCTAACCTCGGGCCAGCTGGTCTTACCGCCGGGACTGATCTGCCAACAATCTGCGTGGGTCTGCGATGTTCAGTGAGCACCGGATCACCAGCAACCCCGCAAGCAAGACGACCAGCACCGTGGCTACGGTCAGCGGCTTGAGCAGCAATGCCAACGACGCGAAGGGCAGCACGAGTGCCGCGGAAGCAACGGTAAAGCCGATGGCCACGGTCATTGCCGGAATCATCACGCTTTTAACTCGCGCCTTGTTGACTATGGCTAAATCAACTCCCAAACGATGAAGCCCCGAATACAGATCTTGACGATCCAAAGTGCCGGCGCATTGGCTAATTGCAGCCGAGATGGCCACACATATCAAAGAGATGCTCAACGTCACCAGCACACCGGTCAGCACATCGGTCCCCAGGTGCTTCTCCCATGAGCTGGCCATCTCATTCTCCGAAAATCCGAACATCGCCGCCCCAGAACCGCCGATTACCGCAACGAAGGCAGCCATGGCCACACCCGATACTTGCCGCCAGGCGCCACTGGGCGACTCCAAAATCATGCGAGCGGCCAGCAGCTGTTCGGGGCTCTCGGCCTTCTTCAATTTCGCTGTGCCCACCTTGGCGACAAGCCACGGCCCAATCAGGTTCAGTGCCAGCAGGCCCACCCCGAAACCGGAAATAATGACAGTGATCAGGACACCCAGGCCCACCGGCAGCAGACCGACCTTAGAGAACAACGTGCAGATCACCACGATGCCGCCGACCGCTATGACCGCGCGCATCCAGCTAGGCATCGGCGCTGAACGCCGGGTAGCCACCGCCAACGGAGTAATCACCAGCTTGCGCAGACCAGCCAGTGCGCTAATCACCGAAAGCAATAGCACCGCAAGCACCGCCGCGGCAGTTGCCATCGCAGGAAGGAAGATTGCCGTTCCAATGGCTTCACCTTGGAACTTCACCAGCGCTACCGCCGGGGCCAACGCCAAATACAGCACCACCCCGCAGATCGCTCCTGCCAGCGCCGTAGCGGCAGCCTGAATCACCGCAACCGCACGGACCTGGAATCCCGTGGCGCCCAAGAGACGCAACGACGATAAGGCCCGGTCTTGAGCGCGGGCTGACAGTTTGGCGGCCGCGGACCCCAGCACCAGCAACGGGATAATCAACAGCACCAGCGCAAACGCCGCCAAAGGAATATAGAAGCCTTGCACCTCACTGCCGAGCTTGGTAAATGACCACGCACCGCCAAGCACTATCAGCACCATGGCGCTGACCATGGTGTAGGCACCGACCGTCAGCAGTTGCACTATTCGCCCGGAACTGCTCGGGCGTGCGAGCATCCACGCTATATGCAAGGTATTCATGAACGTGGCCCGTGCACAACTGAGTCATCCGCGGTAATCTTGCCGTCTTGAAGTGTCAAGATCCGGTGGCAGCGTTGTGCTACCTGCCGGTCATGGGTGACCATCACCAGGCTCTTGCCCATCCCCACGGTGCACCGCATTAAAACGTCCAGAACTTCGCTGCCGGTCACCGAATCCAAGGCGCCGGTAGGTTCATCGGCAAAGACTACGCCCGCCCCGGTCACCTGCGCCCGTGCGATGGCTACACGCTGTTGCTGCCCG
>DNHA01000182.1 GCA_003486025.1 Micrococcaceae bacterium
TTGTGGGTTACGCCCCTTAGCCGCCGCCATGGCCTTGAACTTGGCGTAGAACTCGACCGAAGGTTCCTTGAGCGGCTGTGCGGTATAGATGCCGTCGGCCACCGAAGAGCCAAGTTCCATACCCGGACCGGAAGAACCGGCCTGAACTAGGACCGGACGGCCCTGCGGGCTGCGTGGCATGTTAATGGGCCCTTGGACCTGGAAGAACTCGCCGGAGTGGTTGATCGGGTGGATCTTCTCGGTGTCTACGTACCAGCCGGACTCCTTGTCATTGATGACCGCGTCATCTTCCCAGGAATCCCAAAGCTGTTGGACCACGTCGACAAACTCGGTAGCGCGGCGGTAACGGGTTGCTGGATCTGGAGCGGTTTTGATGCCGTAGTTCTGGAAGCCATCGGAGCTGGTCACGATGTTCCAGCCGGCGCGTCCACCGGACATGTGGTCCAGGCCTGCCATCTGCCGGGCTAGGTTATATGGCTCGGAGAATGAGGTGGAGACCGTGCCGATCAAGCCGATGTTCTTGGTACGTGCGGCCAGTGCGGAGAGCACTGTCATTGGCTCATAGAAACCGTTCATCTTGATGTCGCCGCGCATGACCGTGTTCGCGTGCACGATATCGCCGAAGAAGATTGCGTCAAGCTTGGCGTCTTCTGCCATCTTGGTGAGGTCATAGACGAACTCGAGGTTGGCCAGTTCATCGGAACGCGAACCGTCCATACGCCAGGAATCCTTGTGGTAACCAGCAGGAAGCATGAAGGTGGTGAGCACCATGTGCTTCGGATTTTTGGGAGTCATTGTGGCTGTTCCTTTCCAAATGGGAATCCGTGATGCGAATGTCGCGGATGTAACCCAGGGCACTTGCTTCTATCGTGCCAAGCGAATGATAAGTCGTAAATAGAGAAGTTTTAGCTGTATACCATCAATAAATTTGATGATTGGGTCTAAAAGTTTGCCGCGGGCCACAAGGCGCCGCGGCAAACCGTTAGTGCCTGTGGTGTTAGGCGTTGATGCTGTTTTTGTTTGTCGGGGTTATCGACTGCTTGTGCTCCAAGGCTGCACCCTCGGGGCTCATGCGGATCGCGATAAATCCAATGACAAGAATTGCGACCCAGAAGACGCCGACCGACATGACACCGAAGCTCATCGCTAGTGCGGTGGCAATCATTGGAGTGAATCCCGCACCGAGTGTTGAAGAGCTTTGGTAAGCCAGCGATGCTCCGGTGTACCGGACATCGGCTGGGAATAGCTCGGAGATGTAGGCGCCAATTGGACCGGCGAGAATTCCCTGAATCACTCCGTTGCCAACCAGGACTGCGACCATAAAGCCCCACCCGGTTCCGTTGCTCATCAGTGCGACGGCTGGGAAAGCCCAGACCATACCGGCTACTGCGCCGACGGTGAGAATTGTTTTGCGACCGTAGCGGTCAGAAAGCCTTGCGGCCAGCAGGCAGACGACAATCGTGATCATCGCGGCGTAGCCCTTGGAGTTTAATACGAAGGACCGATCGACCCCTAGGCCGACAGCTTGGGCGACGCCCCACGAGGTCAAGATCCCTTGGCAGGCGTAAAAGCCAAGCGAGGCGACCAGGGTAATAACCACGGTTTTGGAGTGGTGTTTGAGCACCAGTGAAATCGGGGTCTTGCGTTCCTTTTGTGCTGAGACCGCCTTGGCGTCCATCTCCTGGAAGACCGGGGACTCTGCGACTTTAAGTCGAATCACCATTCCGATGACGATCAGAACTGCTGAGAAGAGGAACGGAATGCGCCAACCCCAGGTGAGGAAGTTGTCCCCGGTGCTGAAGGAAACAAATGAAATCAGGAAGGTCGCCAGTAGGCCACCGGCTGGCGCGCCGGCGTTGGCGAAGGATGCCGCAAAGCCACGCTTGTTCGCAGGCGCATGCTCTAGCGCCATAAGTGTCGCGCCGCCCCATTCGCCACCTACTGAGATGCCCTGAACTACGCGCAGTAGCACCAGGATGATCGGCGCAGCGATACCGATGCTCGCGGTGGTTGGCAATAACCCGATTGCGATGGTGGCAAAACCCATCATCATCATGGACAGCACCAGCATCTTCTTGCGGCCCACCCGATCTCCGAAGTGACCGAAGATTATTCCGCCCAGCGGCCGGGCGACGTAGCCCACCGCGAGTGTTCCAAAGGACGCGAATAGCGCTAGGCCGGGGGTGAGGTTCCCGAAGAAAACCTTGTCAAAAATAATCGAGGCGGCGGTGGCGTAAAGGATGAAGTCGTAGTACTCAATAACGCTGCCTAGGAAGCTGGAGCCGAGGATTCGGCGCAGATCCTTTGTATTAAGGGAATCATTCTTGGAGGCTACTGGAGAACTTTCGGGTCCGGTGTTCGCTCGTGGTGCAGGCACGGTTGAACTCCTTCCTAATGGAGGTTTGTGATTCACCCCATAATGGCGTACATCACGCAACCTTGTCCAGTTTTTACCGATTGTGTGTCAAAGAATATTTTTTCGGCGAATCCTCAATTGTTGAAATATCGCGGATTTTGAGTGTTTTCTGTGAAAAGTTTGATCAAGGGATTGATTTGCGTCACACTCTTTATATAAACTTAGACACAGAATATATTTTGAGCCCCGCTTGAGGGACGATCCGTTAGGAGTAATCACATGAGTGCACGCACTGGTGAGCAGTACCGGGCAGGTCTGAAGGATTCCCGTGAAGTTTGGCTAGGTAACGAGCAGATCGATATTACCGAGCACCCCGCGTTCCAAGGCTCGATCAACGGCATGGCCGCTTACTTTGACTACCAGCACAAGTACGCAGCCGACTGCCTGATGCGCGATGCCGAAACCGGTGAAGAGCACAACGTCTCATTGCTGCGTCCACATAACGCGGAAGACATTGCCCGCCGCCACCGCGCATTTGATCGCCTGGCCCGCTACTCCAACGGCATGCTTGGCCGCACCCCGGACTACGTCAACGTAGTACTTGCCGGCCACGCCTCCCGCCCGGACATCTTCGCCAAATCCGGTGACCCTGTGTACTACGAGCGTCTGCAGAACTACTGGCGTCTAGTGCAAGAGCAGGACCTGGCCTTGACGCACACCATCGTTCACGCGGCCATCGACAAGTCAGTTGGTGAACTTCAGGGAATTAACGAAGAGTTGACCCTGCGCGTCGTTGAGCGCACCGATGAAGGCCTGATTGTCCGCGGTGCCAAGATGCTCGCGACGCTGGGCCCCATTGCCGACGAACTCTACGTCTACCCAGCGGTGCCCATCCAGAAGGGCTACGAAGAATACGCACTATCCTTCGCTATTCCGGTGGCCACCAAGGGTGTAGTCTCGGTCTGCCGTGACCACTATGGTGTGGACCAGCCCATCGTGGACAAGCCATTCTCCTCCCGCTTCGACGAGCAGGATGCGGTGATCATCTTTGATGATGTGCTCATTCCCTGGGACCGCGTGTTCATCGACGGACAGCTCGACGTCTACAACTCCCTGAACGCGGGAACTGCCACTGGCAACACCCAGCAGCAGACCGCCATTCGCGCCTCGGTCAAGCTCGAATTCGCCTATGACCTCTGCGTGCAGATGGCCAAGGTAACTGCCACAGATACCAAGCCGGAAACCGCATCGATGCTCGGAGAAATTTACTCCTACCTGCGCATCGCCCGTGCGGTAATCCACTCAGCTGAGGTCAACGCCTCGGAATGGGGTGGCGGTGCGTACTTCTGCCACGATGACATCTCCAGCCTGCGCACCATGATGCCTTTGTGGATGGCTCGGGTCAACGACATTATCAAGTCCATGGGCTCGCACAACCTGCTGGCTACACCAACGGCCGCGGCTTTCGAAGAAACCCGTCTGGGCCCGCTGCTGAAGAAGTACCTGCCAGGTGCCAACGGCATTATGCCGGAGGAGCGCGCAAAGATCTTCCGCACCGCATGGGACTTCGCCGGCTCCGCCTTGGGCAGCCGCAACGAACTCTACGAGCGCTTCTACCTAGGCTCCATTGGACGTGCCCGCGCCCTGGATCATAAGAAGGCCCAGATGAAGGGTGAGACCGGAGCCTATGAGGCAATGTTTGCTGAAGTTGGCATCTTTCCCACCGCAGCAGCCGATGACAGTCTCGACCTCGACGCCGCCGCAGCGCGCGCCTAAGGAGTTGACATGCAAACCCGGACGCCGGACCTGCTCGACACACTAATTGAGCACGCGTTGGAAACTCAATTCACGGACCTGCCTGCGCCGACCGTGCAACGAGTGTCCCAACGCCTGCTCGACAGTGTCGGCGCAGGATTGGCTGGACATCAAGCCGACGGCGCGGCAAAGCTGCGCAAGGTAGTCGC
>DNHA01000285.1 GCA_003486025.1 Micrococcaceae bacterium
TTCGGGCGATTGACCATGGTGCCTTGAGCCCACTGAGGTCAATGCAGTTTATCGGGCCCCAGCGTTTGAAATGCAAGCGTTGGGGCTCGTTGCTGTTTGACAATGTTTGGATGCTGATAGGTTTATCCGCGGATCTCGGTTGAGCTCTTCGTGCGGGAGCACTTTTCACGCCTGTGAAATCACTGAATAGTGGTTGTCCCCGTGGCTGTCTTGTCCTTGAATGGAAATACTTGGCTTGGCGCCAGGAGATAAGGAGAGCACCATGGACAACACCATAGATCCAACACACGCACCCGCTCCGGAACCACCACCTCCGCCGGCGGAACCGACCACACCTGATCCGTCGACCCCCGTCCCGGGAGGACCAAGTATCCCCGAGCCGCCTTCGCCTCCGGGGTTCCCATCAGATCCAACGATGCCGCCGGGAGCTCCAGATGCTCCCGAACCACCTCCGGCGATTCCAAATGATCCATTGGGATAGCACACAGAGCTGCCCGGACCTTCTAGCAGTTGGCTCGCCGGCACGATCTTGGCTTCCGCTTTGTTGTCGAAGTTGCGCGGGAACCGGGTGAAATGAAACCCATCTGGTGATTACTGTGCGGCATGTTGCCAGCCCTTCAGTCTTCAGCGCAAAGCTCTCCTTCCACCTCTTCTTGGGGGAGGGAGAGCTTTGAGCTGGGATCTTACAGATTCTTCTGTGTGTGGAATACGGACGCTGTCTATGCTCCGCTGTGGGAGAATGGGGGCAGTGTTCCGCCCGGATTCAAGTGCCGGGGCCCAATGTTTTAAGGATGTTTCTCTGTGGTCATGATTCCGTTGCCCTTGCACTCGGTTGAGACACAACAGTTCTCACCGATTGATCCGGCCGACCCATCGCTGGTTCACCGTGGCGAGGGCGGGGCAGAAGTGCGTCGCAGCATTCTTCCCGGTGGCGTCCGGGTACTCACCGAAGCAATGCCCGGCCAGCGGTCGACCACCGTAGGATTCTGGGTTCCCGTCGGGTCTCGTGACGAAGAAGCCGGGCACTATGGATCGACCCACTTCCTGGAGCACTTGCTGTTTAAGGGCACTAAGAAGCGCACTGCGCTTGAAATCGCCCAGGCTTTTGACGCAGTGGGCGGCGAATCAAATGCCGCGACCGCGAAAGAATCCACTTGCTACTACGCGCGAGTACTTGATTCCGATCTGCCAATGGCCATGGACGTCATCGCAGACATGGTCACCTCCGCTGTCATCGACCCCTTGGAGTTGGAGCAAGAGCGGGGGGTGATCATTGAGGAACTAGCAATGGACGCTGACGATGCCACCGAGGTAGCCCACGAACACTTTGTCGCTAAGGTCCTTGGTGATCACCCGTTGGCGCGACCCATTGGTGGCACACCAGCCGAAATCATGGAAATCTCCCGCGAGGCAGTTATGGAGCACTATCGGGCGCATTACCGCCCGAGCGAAGTGATCATCACTGCGGCAGGCTCGCTGAATCACGAGGAACTGTGCGCAATGGTTCTCACCTCGCTGTCCGAGGCAGGCTGGGATCTTGACCCGATGGCGGTTCCGGAACCACGTCGCTCCTCGGAACCGGCAACTATTGTTTCGGTGCCTGGCATTGAAGTGATCAACCGCCCGGTCGAGCAGGCCAGCATCATCATTGGCTGCCCGGGTATCAGCGGACAAGATGAGAGGCGCCAGGTACTTGCCGTACTCAACGCGGTTCTCGGTGGTGGCATGAGCTCGCGTCTGTTCCAGGAGATCCGTGAAAAGCGTGGACTTGCCTACTCCACTTATTCATTCTCGGCTGCGTACACCGATGCCGGATACTTCGGCATGTATGCCGGTTGCTCGCCAGCCAAGGCGAGCGAAGTGATCGGCCTGCTTGAATCCGAGCTGGATCGTTTGGCTGCGGACGGTATCACTGACGCGGAATTAGCACAGGCCAAGGGCCAGCTCGCTGGCGGTACCGTGCTGGCTCTGGAAGATCCAGGAAGTCGCATGTCACGGCTGGGACGAGCTGAGATGGTCACCGGCGAATTCCAAGACATCGACGAGGCATTGAGCCGCGTTAATGCGGTCACCAAGGAAGATGTACAGGGACTGGCTCAAGAGCTTGCAGCCAAGGAACGCACCATCACCGTGGTCGGTCCATTCGAATCAGCTGCGGCGCTGGGGCGCTAAATACTTCAGCAGAAGGCCTCAGGGACGCTCACCACTTCAACGGAGTGGGGGCGTCCCTTGCTTTTTAATGGTGGTGTCCTTGCGCTTAGCCGGCGGCGCGCACCAGCTGGGCGAGTTGTTCAAAATGCGAGTAGTTGAAACCGTGCGCCGCATCCTCGAAGACCGACAGTTTTGCGTTTGGAGCGTCGGCTACAAGCCGTAACCCAAAGTCCGGTGGCGAGAGCGAATCCTTCGTGCCGCAAACTACATCGACAGGAACAGGCACCGATCCTAAATAGTCAATGGTCGGGTATTCGAGCATCTGCGTGCAGCTCTTAGCCCACCACGGAATGCCGCATCGCAGATAATCAACGAGTAAGATCGCCTTGACCGCATTTAACTCATGGGGAAAGTCCTGCAAAAGCCTGCGAGCCTGCCGGAAGAGCGTATCTTCTCGGTCATTAACGGCTGGCGCAGCAATGATCAGGTGCTTGAGAAGCTCAGGACGGCTACGGGCAATCTCGATGGACACCTGAGCTCCCATCGAATGCCCCAAAATCATCGCGTCTTTCACCTGCAGTGTGCGTAAGGCCAGGCAGACCTCGTGCGCAAAGCGTGCCACACTGACCGGCCTGCCGTCATCCATATTCTTGCCGTGGCCAGGCAACTCCGGAACGATAACTCGATGGTCACGGGCTAGCTCCTGAGCCAGGGGAGTGAAATACCGGCTGGAGGCTCCAAGCCCATGAATGAGCACCACATCAGGGCCAGTTCCTGCCACGCGTACCGATAATCGGGTACGCAACGTCTCCGGGATCTGTCCAAAATAGCCGTGCCGCACACGTACCCTTCCGTCCGCGGACGACTCCACGAAAAACCTAGTGTTTATTTGCTGAAGGCTCTGCTCTAGCCAAGATCTGCTCCGAGCAAATGCAGGTCAGCTTTAGGGCAGCCCCACGGAATGTTCCTCGATCGCTGACCACAAATCTTCTGGGAAGATTTCCTTGAGGTCCTCTTCGTAGGCACTTCCGTCGCCCGGAACACGGATCTGATCGCCATCAATGCGAAAAGGATAGGACTCGCCCTGCAGCAGTTCTTGCTCAGAAGTTGAAGCCGATGCTGAAGTCATGCAATCGGCCCAGCCATAGGTTGTATCGCCATCTTGCCGAAATACCTCAACTTGGCAGGAAGGTGACTCAATCCCTGAGCTTTGCTTTTCGACTATATCAACGAGTCGCGCGCGTTCATCATCGCTCAGGGTCGGCGGTACATCGCCAGAGCTGCACGCGATGGTACCGAACGTGACGACGGCTACGAAAAAAGTGCCAGCGCACCATCGCTTCAGGACAGTCCCCATTTTACTTGCCAACTCCTTGGAAGATCGTGAAGCTTATTTTTCCTTGAGTTGCCCGGCAACACAAGCTGGACACCATATATCTCAAGATGATCGCAAAAATTCCGATGCGTGTTCAACTGAAGGCGATGAGGACTCGAACGGGTAGAGATCACGTCATCGATGCCAATCGCTACCGCCTGCAAGCGATACGCTTAAAGGCATGAGTGCACAAATTAAGGTTGCGGTGCTAGGTGCCGCAGGACGAATGGGCGAGGAAGCTGTTAAAGCTGTTTCCGTGGCCGCCGATATGGAACTCGTGGCCAGCCTCGGACGCGGCGCGGACCTCAACGAGATTCTGGAGGCCGGAGCAACCCACATCGTTGACCTGTCGGTCCCGGCAGCTACCGAAGCCAACGTGCGATTTGCCGTGGAAAACGGACTGCATGCCGTGGTGGGAACCACCGGATGGGATGCCGAGCGCCGCTCCAACCTTGAAGACCTACTCGCGCAGCACCCGGCAGTTGGTGTGTTGATCGCGCCAAACTTTGCCCTCGGCTCCGTGCTTGCCAGTGCATTTGCGGCCACCGCCGCTAAATACTTTGAATCGGTAGAAATTATCGAACTGCACCACCCGAATAAGGTGGATGCTCCCAGCGGAACTGCGGTACGCACCGCCGAGCTGATCGCTGCCGCTCGTAAGGCTGCAGGCGTCGCGAAAAGCCCAGACGCCACCGATACACAGCTCGATGGTGCTCGCGGTGCGCTGGTAGATGATGTGCATGTGCACTCGGTGCGTTTGCGTGGTTTGGTAGCCCATCAAGAGGTCCTCTTCGGTGGGCCGGGCGAGCAGTTCACCTTGCGCCACGATTCCTATGACCGCGCCTCGTTTATGCCAGGCGTGCTCTTGGGGCTGCGAAAGGTTTCGGCACATGCTGGGCTGACGTATGGACTAGACGGATATTTGGAGTTGGGCCAGTGAAAACGAAACTCTGGGTAGGCGTAATTCTGCTTGTATTCGCCTTGTATATTTTTATGTCCTTCACCCAAGCGGTGCGTTTCATGAGCACCGGTGAACCGATCGCTATCGCCATGGGAGTAGCGGTCTTCGTCATTCCCGCTCTGGGCGTGTGGATCTTGATTCGCGAGGTGCTCTTTGGGCTTCGTACGGAAAAAATGGGCAAGACCCTCGCCGAGCTCGGCGAACTACCCGAAGATCTTCCTCGAATGCCCTCGGGGCGGTTCATCCGTGAAGCCGCGGATGCGGACTTCCCACGTCATAAGGAAGACGTCGAAGCGAATCCAGAGTCGTGGAAGTCTTGGTACCGCCTGGCTTTAGCCTATGACGCCAGCGGGGACCGCAAGCGTGCACGTTCTTCGATGCGTACAGCAGTGAACTTCTTTGTTGCCGATACAAAGGCTTCGGCAGCAAGCAGCAAATAACGCTTGCGAGCATTAACAAGGGAGTACCAAAACCCGTCTGGGCATTGGTACTCCCTTTAATTTTCGCTGCAGAATCTAGTTGGACTAGGTCACAGGTAGCCAAATGCATCGTTCAACAGAGTCATCTTTCTCAACCACGTTATAAAGTTTCCAGCCCTCGGGTCCCGCATCTTCGGTAGTGCCCATTGCGTTGCCTGCGATGCTAATGCCGCGAATCTGATCACTAGCCGCGAACTCTTGCTTCGTTTCTTTGTTTGGTGACAGATAGTATGGCTCGTCAAAGGGGAGGACATCTCCAGGAAGGGCTTCGTTGCACATACCTCCGTAACCGCGCTTTGGGGCGGTCTGTACCGGGATCCAAGTCTTGTCTTTACCGATCTGCTCTACGGAGATTGTTCTGGTTTCATTCCACGATCCTCCTTGGGCGCATGACCGGTCTGTATCAAATATGGTTCGTCGTGTTTCCATGATTTTGATTCCACCTGGTACTGCGGTGACCTCGTTCACCGAGTTCCCGCAGCTGCGTTCCACTGCAATTAGCTCTGGCAGTTGTTTTGGCGCCTGTTCATCAGCCAGCCAAAGATACATGAAGGTTGCATAGGAATTTCCATCTGAATATTCCAAGGTAGCTGCTGCATCGTCAACCCCATCGTCATTCAAGTCTGAGTAGACTACGTCGCCGAGTTTGTAGGATGGTGAAAGCTTCTCGTCACCCTTGCTGACGGATTTTCCATCCTGAAGTTTTACGCTGGGACGCGGCTTGTTCTCATACCTTTCGCCCAACGTCCAATCTGTGTTGCCCAAGTCAAAGTCGCGAAGGCTCAAGGCTATCGGTGAGGGAGAAGGTGTCGGCGCGCTGGGCTGTTCTGCTGGGACAGAAGAGCACCCTACGAGGGCAAGCAGAAGTGCAATAGCTGAAATTCTTACCGAGAGGGTATCGGCTTTACTTCTGACGCGTCCATATTTATTCATAAGAAAAGTGTAACTACCCACTTGTCAGCCGTTCAAAATACCTAGCCTTTGTTTCTTTCTTGAGTGGCGCCGGTAGGCTATTTCGGATCGTGATTCTTTTCGTCATTTGGCAGGATGCTCAGATAGCGCACGCCCGCCTCAAGCGGTCCGGCCTTGCCCGAATGATGCAGTATCAACGCGGTCAGCAACATGAGAACACATAGCGTCCACCATTGAGCCCAGGCAGATAGGCCCGCTTGCAACAGCGGGAGTAAGAGCAAATGCCCAATGTATAACGTCAGTGGTGCCCGTCCGGCTGCTGCCAGCAGAGCTCCGGCGTACCCTAGGTGGGGAGTCACTAAGAGCAATATTGCCAACAGTGCCAGTGCGCATGCTGCGGCGTGAATTGTGAAGATCATCGAACCCGAATGCGCGGTTGGCATCCAGATGTAGGTTGATTCGCTCAAAAAACGGTCAAGGTTCCCCGCCGGAGAGCGGCCGGTCACCATTGCGGTGAAAATCTGTGATCGTGGGATGCCGGCCACGGTCCCTACCGCGGTTATCCACGGCAAGATTTTGAGCCAGCCAATGAGCAGGCTCAATGCCGCGAGGACTACAGAGGCAGCGCCCATCCAAGCGACGGTTTTCTTCTGTGAAAGGGGTAGTTTTCCGACGGCAACCCCCAATAAGCCAAAACCAATCCAAATCAGCAACGGGTAATAGCCGGTAACCAGCAGATCAGCCAGAAGCAGACCGGGATGTGCGAAGTCTGTAAAAGTGGGGTTGTGCCCTAAAGATTGGGCGGCTTCAGCTGCGGCCAGCGGCCGCCATGCCAGCGGTGCGAGGA
Source organism: Micrococcaceae bacterium (assembly GCA_003486025.1). Lineage (GTDB taxonomy): Bacteria > Actinomycetota > Actinomycetes > Actinomycetales > Micrococcaceae > Glutamicibacter. The sequence continues at coordinate 6,726 of DNHA01000285.1, forward strand.
CCAGCCAGAAGGCGGACACGGCCCATAGTGCCCGCGCAGGCAGATAGAGCGCTGGAATGAGCAGCAGAAATAGCAAGCCGTAGTGCACCAGAATGTTTGCGATCGATTCATTGACTGGGCCAATGAGTAAACCTAAGACCGCGATGACCAAGGCTCTGCGCACCAATACGCCTGCAGAAGCTTTCCGGGATAGCCCCTTGCGCTGTAAGGAACGGTCAAAAAGAGTTAGCGAAACGCCTGCCAGCACCATAAAGAGTACCGAAGCGCGGCCATTGGCGGTCGCTCCAGTGAAGGTCGGGGACAAGGCTCCGGAATCGTCGAGGGCAAAGAGATCAAAGATGTGGGCGGCGAACATTCCCAAGATCGCCAACGCGCGAGTGGCGTCTAATCCGGTTAGTCTGCGCGACTTCGTTTGCACGTGCATAGACTTATCGCATCACGTAACTACATGAATATGCCATCGTGACACTTCCGCGTGTAGATTTAAGCCATGGCAACTAGCGAAATTGATAATCAGTCATTCCCCTTCGGCACCGTGCTGACCGCGATGGTCACCCCTTTCACCGAGGCAGGTGAGGTTGACTATGATGTCGCCGCGAAGCTGGCTATCAAACTCGTTGATGAAGGCTGTGACGGATTGGTAGTTACCGGCACCACCGGCGAGACTTCCACACTGACCGATGACGAGAACATTGAAATGTTCCGCACCGTCGTCAACGCCGTGGGAGACCGGGCAGCAGTACTTGCGGGGTCCACGACTAATGACACTCGCCACTCTATTCGGCTGTCTTTGCGCGCCAAGGAAGCCGGAGTGCACGGCATCCTGATTACCGCCCCGTACTACAACAAGCCAAGCCAGGCCGGTGTTATCGCCCATGTCAAGGCGATTGTCGAAGCAGTGGATCTTCCAGTAATGATGTATGACATTCCTGGACGTACCGGAATCGCGCTGAGCCCAGAAACTATCATTGAATTAGCGCAGATCCCGCAGGTGATCGCGCTCAAGGATGCCAAGGCCGACTACCAGTCGACCACCACCGTGTTGGCGAACACCGATTTGCACGTTTATTCAGGCGATGACGGGTTGACCTTGCCGCTTATGGCAGCAGGTGCCGTAGGAGTCGTTTCTGTGACGGCTCACGTTGCGGCGGCTAAATACCGTACGCTTGTTGATGCGATGCATGCTGGCGATTTGGCCACGGCACGCGCTACACACTTCGAGCTGGATCCGATCCAGCGCGGCATCATGGGCCACATTCAGGGCGCAGTTGCTGCAAAATATGGACTTCACTGGCAGGGTGTCCTGCCGAACACCGTCGTTCGATTGCCACTACTGGCACCATCGGACGCAGAACTCGATGCCATCCGCGCGGATCTACGTGAAGGCGGATGGGATCTTTAACGAAAGGGCTTAACCGCTTATGACTGAAAGTTCGGTAGGCAAGGCCGATACTGCGCGTATGCAGAAACCAGCCAAGCTGAAGAAGGGGACTTTACGTACCGTTCCGCTGGGCGGATTGGGCGAAGTTGGCCGCAATATGACCGTCTTCGAGATCAACGGCAAGCTTTTGATCATCGACTGCGGCGTGCTCTTCCCTGAAGAGCACCAGCCAGGCGTGGATTTGATCCTGCCTGACTTCTCCTACATCAAGGATCGCCTAGAGGACATCGTTGGTGTGGTGCTGACTCACGGTCACGAAGACCACATTGGCGCCGTTCCGTACTTGTTGCGTCTGCGCGAAGATATCCCGCTGTACGGTTCGAAGCTGACCCTGGCCTTCATCGAAGCCAAACTGGCCGAACACCGTATCAAGGCGATCACCAACGTCGTTGCCGAGAACGAGATCGCCCAGATCAGTGAATTTGAATGCGAATTCGTCGCCGTGAACCACTCGATCCCTGACGCGCTGGCAGTGTTTGTCCGTACCGAAGCCGGTACCGTACTGCACACCGGTGACTTCAAAATGGATCAGTTGCCACTGGATGGTCGCATCACCGACCTGCGCCACTTCGCCAAGCTGGGCGAAGAAGGTGTGGACTTGTTCCTCACCGACTCCACCAACGCCGAGGTCCCGGGATTCACCGTGGCCGAACGCGAAATTGGTCCGGTGCTGGAAGCGAAGTTCGCTCGTGCCCGTCGCCGTATTATCGTGGCCTCGTTCTCCTCGCACGTTCACCGCGTGCAGCAGGTGCTCGATGCCGCAGCGATGCACGGCCGCAAGGTCGCGTTCATTGGCCGTTCGATGGTACGCAATATGGGTATCGCCGAGCGCCTGGGCTACTTGCACATCCCACAGGGTGTCGTTGTGGATCTCAAGCAAATCGACCAGTTGCCTGACGACAAGGTTGTGCTGATGTCCACTGGTTCGCAGGGCGAGCCCATGGCAGCACTGTCCCGCATGGCCAACGGTGAGCACAAGGTTCAGATCAACCCGGGTGACACCGTCATTCTGGCTTCTAGCCTTATCCCAGGTAACGAGAACGCAGTCTTCCGTGTGATCAATGGCCTGATGCGTTTGGGCGCAGAGGTCATCCACAAGGGCATGGCCAAGGTCCACGTCTCCGGACACGCCTCGGCCGGCGAGCTGCTGTACTGCTACAACATCGTCCGTCCGAAGAACGTGCTCCCAGTACACGGCGAAACCCGTCACCTGATCGCCAACGGCCGTCTGGCAGCGCTATCCGGTGTTCCTGAAGAGAACGTCATCCTGGCCGAAGACGGTTCGGTCATCGACCTCAAGGGCGGCGTAGCTGAACTTGTTGGCCAGGTTGAATGCGGTTACGTCTATGTTGATGGTTCCAAGGTTGGCACCATTACCGACGAAGACCTCAAAGACCGTGTCACCTTGGGTGAAGAAGGTTTCATCTCGGTTATCACCGTAATCAACCGCCAGAACGGCACCCTGATCTCCGGACCGGATATCCACGCTCGCGGCGTTGCCGAGGACGATGCGGTATTCAACGAGATCAAGCCAAAGATCGCAGCAGCAATCTTGGAGGCAGTGGCGAACAACCCGAACCACTCCACCCACCAGCTGCAGCAGATTGTCCGCCGCGTTATCGGGTCGTGGGTGTCGCGCAAGCTGCGCCGCCGTCCGATGATCGTGCCGGTAGTGCTCGAAGCCTAAAGAACAAAATAATTAATGCCTCAAACCGTTTCTGGTTTGAGGCATTACTTATATCAGCGGAAGTATCTCGGGCTTATGATGTGGTCATGGGAAAGATTCCGGCGCAGAGTTCAAATAGGTTGCTGCTCCCGATGGGAGCACTGGCTCTGGTCGCGGGCGTGGCCTGCGGTCTACTCGCGGTACTGCTGATGTGGTTTTCGTCGCGCGATGAAGCGGTCATCGAGCCGGACACCGTCTCAGCGACGGGCGGATTTTGGCTCGAATATGGAGCATTTGCAGTTAATGCGGCACTCATCGGTGGGGGAGTCGCATTATTTCCGGGACTGGGTGCTTTTGCTGCGCTCTTCATTCAAGAGCTCAATAAACCGGATGCCTCGGGGCAGCGTCAAGCGCTGTGGGCCGGCGGGGGAGCTGGCATTGGTTCACTGCTACCCGCGATGGTTCTACTCGTTTTTTCTCTCTCCGATCCATTGGACCGCAGCGTTTTGTATGTGGCCGCAGGTTTTGTTTTTCTCTGTTTTGCGCTGACTTACGTGCTGATGCATGCGTTGCTGGGCTATCTGCAACGAAGAGATCACCGAACTGTCAAGAACAGTTTGCAGTCTCAGATCTCCTAATTTGTGGAACCATTTTTCATGGATATCACTGCATCGTATTAAATATCGACAAGTCAACTCGGCCTCGCATACGATCAACTCATGGCAAACTCTGCAAAACAAGCCAATGACTCGTTTACGTTATCGATCTTTGGTGTGGCGCTAGTACTGGGGGCGCTATTCGGCGCTGTGCTGAGCACAGTCATTTTCTGGCCTGTGCTAACCCACGGGTCTCCAAATATGTCGGGCAATTCTATCGGCGGACTTTTGCTTGCGGCGATCAACGGTGCCTGGATCGGTGGTGTCATTGCAATCTTCCCAGCCACCGGTGCGGTGATTGGCTTAGCAATCGGTGAAAGGAAGAACGCCAGCGCTTCCGCAAGCCAACAGGCCAAGATCGGTGCCACCGGGGCGCTGGCTGGCGGGCTATTGATCGTCTTGGGGGTGTCCATGATTCTTTATATGAGCCTTGGAGCAGCTCTTTTTCTTGCCGCCGGCGTCATTTTTCTCGGACTGTGCTTCGCCGCTGCATGGATGACTATTGGTTCGTTAGGACATCGCCGAGAGGCATCGAGGAACTCGTAGCTGAAAATCTGCCGACGTACTAGCAAGGGGCGCAGGCTACGACAACTGAAAGCTTCAAAAATCGGTTCGCCTGAATCCATTCCGCCCGGCGATTCTCTGATTGGTTTGAACGGTCTTTAACAAGAATGAACAATATGGTTGGCAAGAAAAAAGCGCTGCGCTCAGCAAGAACTTCGTGGCAGGTGCTTCCCCTGATCTCCAGCCTTGTCTGGCTGATCTTGTTGCTCGTAGTGGACCCAATATTGGTTAACGCACCGTGGTGGAGTTACCTTGACTTCGGCTTTTGGTTTGCTCTGGCCTTGCCACTTATTCCCTGGCTCGGAATCGCAAGTCTCATGGCAATCCTGAGTGCAGCCGTCTCTTCCCGGCTAAGTAGATCGCTGCTTAGCCTGACCGCTTTAGCGATGGGAATTATCCCCGGCAGCGTCTGGACATTGCTTTTAGGTGACGTTTTTGAAGGGGCAAGTTCTTTGCCGCTCACCCTCAATGTCTCCCTCATAGCCGGATCAATAGCGGTACCCCTATCGTTGATCGTGCTCGCAAGGACAGTGGTGGCCCGACGAAGGAAGGCTCGGGTTCGAATGAGTGCATTTGATACTGGGTTTGAAGGTCGACCAGAGCAATAAAGTATGCGGGATAAATCCCTCCCCGCTGTTATTCAAGTGACAGAGCGTAGACGGCCTAGACAGGAGGTTCTGCAGTTCCTGCCCGTCTCGAAAATATTCCGGCTAGACCTCGCACATCCAAATTTGCGCGAGTACCACTGAATCCCAAGCGTGGGGAACTCGCTAACAATCACGCGTTTAGCCTGAGCCAAGGGCATTCCAAATATGGCTGTCATCATCAACGCCGATGCTGCTAATTTGGCGGGATCGGCGACGTCGTCCTCCCAGATGCTTTTGAATGAAGCGCCGTTCTACCGCTGGCCTGTATGGATCTAGTGTG
>DNHA01000071.1 GCA_003486025.1 Micrococcaceae bacterium
GCAAGCTTAGAACGCATCAGCGCTGGAACTGCCATCGATGCTGGTGGTTTGGTCCCCGACGTGGTCACCGAAAATTCTTGGACCCAGATCCTTGGAAACGTCGATGCTCTGGAGATGCTCGAAGTGCAGTTGTGCAATGTCACTGCTCCCTTCTTGCTGGCCTCCCGGCTGCGTCCAGCCCTAGCGGCTTCGGATGCGCACCGTAAATATATCGTGAATGTCTCCGCTATGGAGGGGCAGTTTTCACGTCGGTACAAGGGTGCGGGGCATCCGCATACCAACATGGCCAAGGCCTCGCTGAATATGCTCACCCGCACGAGTGCGGAAGAAATGCTGCAGACCGATCGAATTTTGATGTCTGCCGTGGATACCGGGTGGATTACCGATGAACGGCCCCACGATTCAAAGGTTCGGATGGTGGCCGAAGGGTGGCATGCGCCGTTGGATCTGATCGATGGTGCGGCACGTGTTTACCAGCCGATAGTTGATGGCGAACGCGGTATTGATCTGTACGGCTGCTTTCTCAAGGATTACGAACCTTCCCCGTGGTGAGTAAGTCTGAGCCTAACCGGCCATGGCAGTAAGGTTCCAGCCGCTAGCTGGAACCTTACTGTCTNNAATTACGAGCCGTCCCCGTGGTGAGTAAGTCTGGACCTAACCGGCCATGGCAGTAGGGTTCCAGCCGCCGGCTGGAACCTTACTGTCTTTTTGATCGAACCTAGAGTTTAAATCGCACGGTTCGTACCTCGAAGGCGCCTAAGGCCAGCTGAACTGCGTCATCCGCTAGCTCTGTTGTTTCATCTGCCAAGGGTTCTTCTAGCAGCGTCACAGTACTTGCAGCAGTGAACGGTGTATTAATCTGCAGGGTTCCGCGCGCTCTGCGCCCGAGTGACTCGTATACGCGCACTACTAAGTCGCCGGACTGGTCCGAAGCTAGCTTCACGCTGGACACTACGAGCCCCTCGCCTTCAAGGCGCACCAGTGGGTCTACGCACTGCGCTCCGCTAATGACACGCTCTGCGCTATTTAGCAGAGCTCCCGCTTCGGTGGCTGAAGCGATATCGGCGCCAATTACCAACCCATAACGGTGAGTTTGAAGACCCTGGTCGGTATGTGGATCTGGGAACCGTGGAGCGCGCAGCAGCGATAACCTCAGCGTGGTTGAGATCCCGGCTTCGGTGGAATCACGGGTAACGTCAAAACCGTAAATTGAATCGTTGATCAGAGCTGCACCGAAGCCTGGTTCCTGTGCAAGTACAAAACGATGCATGGAGGTCTCGAACTTCGCAGCTTCCCAACTGGTATTCACATGAGTGACGCGTTGGTGATATCCAAACTGGGTCTCCGCGATGGTGTGCTCCGCACGAATATCCAAGGGGAAGGCGACCTTTAAGAATTTCTCCGCTTCATGCCAGTCGGTACTCTGCGTGATCTGCAGCGTGCGTGATCCCGGGGCCAGCACCAGTTCCTGCACCACCTTGGACTTTGAGAAGCTTCGCACTATACTCAACTTCACGCTTCCGCCGGATTCGTGGGAAAGCTGGATCGAATCAAGCTCACGCAGGTCGGTGACCTGGTTGCGGTAGTACTTATCTACATCCCAGGCGTCCCACATATTCGGGAAGTCCTGATGCAGCTGCAGTAAGTTTGCTTCTTGTCCCTGCGCAATGGCATCGCGTCCCGTCGACAAGTCTACCGCTGAGGTGATCAGCCCTTCGGAAGTCACAAAAATGCGTACGAGCGAATTTTCCAGCAGATATCCGTTGCTCTGCTGGACTGCGTTAACTGCTTCGCCGCTGGTGGTTTCGACTTCGCCGGCCGCGCCAAAAGGAAGCCCAGAGCGTTCATAGGGAGCTGCGTTAAAGGTCAGCGGTTTTGCGCCGGAGCCGGCAAGCGCCTGTTGAGACGCGGCAATCAGCGCCTGAGCTTGTTTGATAACTTGCGCGTAACGCGCTACGACCTCACGGTGCACCCAAGCGATCGAAGTGCCCGGAAGGATGTCATGGAACTGATGCAGCAGAACTGTTTGCCACAGCGAATCGATCTGCTCATAAGGGTACTGGGTGCCTGAATAAATGCTGGCCGTCGCAGCCCACAGTTCCGCTTCAACGAGAAGTTGCTCGGTGCGGCGGTTTCCCTGTTTGGTTTGATGCTGGCTGGTGAGTGTCGCGCGGTGAAGCTCCAGATAGAGCTCACCGACCCATACCGGTGGAGACGGCATTTCTTGTTGCGCACGGTCGAAGAAATCATTTGGATGCTCCCACTTCACCGTGGCGCTGCCTTCAAGGTTCGCCAAACGGCGGGCTTTGCCTGTCATTTCGCGGGTGGTCCCGCCTCCGCCATCTCCCCAACCAACGGGTGCGATTGAATTGTTGGTGACGCGGGCTTCGCGGAATTGGCGGGAAGCTTTAGCAACTTCTTCGCCGGAGAGCTGGGAATTATAGGTATCCATGGACGGGAAATGGCTGAAAATTCGGGAGCCATCAATTCCTTCCCAGAGGAAACTATGGTGGGGGAACTTGTTCTGTTGGTTCCAAGAAATTTTCTGTGTGAAGAACCATTCGAATCCTGCCCGGCGCATTAGCTGCGGCAACGCCGGAGAATAGCCGAAGGAGTCAGGTAACCAGACGCCTGCCGAAGTAATGCCGAATTCGTCGCGGAAGAATTTCTGTCCGTAAAGGAACTGGCGCACCAAGGATTCGCCAGAGGGCATGACGGTGTCAGATTCCACCCACATACCACCCAAGGGGAGGAAACGTCCGTCGGCTACTGCCTGCTTCACCCGTTCCCAGACCTCGGGGCGGTGTTCCTTGAGCCAAGCGTACTGTTGTGCGCTCGACATGCCATAGATGAATTCCTCATCGTAATCTAGCAGTTCCACCATGGATGAGCAGGTCCGTGAGACCTTTCGAATCGTTTCGCGCAGGGGCCAGAGCCATGCCGAATCGATATGCGAATGGCCGATAGCCGAAATCTTGTGGGCACTATGCTCTGCCGGTGCTGCCAACACCTGAACTAGCTGGTCGCGCGCGGCCTGCGCGGTCAGCACAATGTGTTGCAAATCCAGCACATCCATCGAGTTATCTAGCGCTTGCAGAATCTGCATGCGGCGCGGTCCCTCAGGCAGCTGAGCTTGCAGATCCAGCAAAACTTCAAGGTCAAGCACTAGGTCGTGGACTACTGGCTCGAAGACAGCCAGATCCATGCGACCGGTGGTGTAGAGCTTGCGCGGAGACGAAGTGAGAATGTCACCCTGTTCGGTGGGAAGGAAGGGATGGTAGTCAAGGAGTACCGGATTGGAAGCCGCTTCCAAGAAAAGCTCGAGTTGTTCCCCGCCCTCGGCGCTTTCGCTGACCGGTACCCATTGATTGCGTGGGTTCAATGCTTTGATGGTCACGCCGTCGGGACGATAGATGAGCCCTTCGCATTGAAATCCGCTCATATTGATATCAAATCCGAGGTCAATGACGGCTTCTACCCGTCGTCCTGCCCAATGTTGAGGAACTTGACCACGTAATTTAAACCACGTAGTACCCCAGGCAGCACCCCATGGGGTGCCGGCCTGGGTTTCCGTGTAATCCAGTGCAATGCCTTCTAACGCCGGGATTGGTTCGCCGGTGAGCTCATGCCATGACACCTCTAAGGGAATTGAATCCGAGTAGACCATAGGGCGGATGCGTTCATCGAGCACGCGCTTGACGCGTCCGGTGGTCAAAGAGATGTCATCATGCATGAATGCCTTTCGCGGAAACGGCGTTCCTTGAGAAGAATAAGCTTGCTTTCAGACTATCTAATAAGTTGCTGCATTCAGTGTCCACCGCACTCTCACGTGCCCGGTTCGACTTAATCAGGTATCCGTTAAGTAGAGATATTTCCTGCTCCGGCAATGGACAAGTGTGCCAAGATAAGACAAAGCAAGGACATTGACGAATTGACGGCAGAAGACTTCATGGAATCAACGCATACCGACCTTTCGGCATCCCTGCGCTTAGTCGCGCTGGATATCGGCGGAACGAAAACCCATGCGGTGCGTTATCTCGGGGATCAGGTAGTGGCCGAGGCCCGAACCGGTAGCGCCAATGTGCAAAATGTGAGCGTGGATCAAGCCAGGCAAGCGTTGCGTGAAGCATTCACTGCGCTCGGTGATGAACCGGTTGATTTGGTCATTGCCGGCTCGGGAGGAATAGATACGGCCGCCGATGAACTGGCACTGAGCGGGCTGATCGAGCAGTTTGCTCCGAAAGCCGAGGTGCGTATCGTGCACGATACTAGGCTAATCCTTGCCGCTGGTTATGCACAGACCGGAATCGCGGTGATTCTCGGTACCGGCTCGGCGATTTGGGGTGTGAACTCTGATCAGCGATCCGCCCGCTACGGCGGATGGGGGTATCTTTTGGGTGATGAAGGCGCAGGCTACTGGTTTGGGCGTGAAGCGGTGCGCCATGCTTTGGATGAGTTTAACCGCGCAGAGCAGCGTTCGGTGCTGACATCTCTGCTCCTGGAGCACTGCCGGTGCGAGCACCCAGAAGAACTTATTGCGCTCTTTCACGGTCAGACTACTCGCGAATACTGGGCACATGGTGCCTCGGTAGTTTTTGACTCCATTGCTGCCGGAGATACGGCCGCCAAAGAAATTCTTGAACGCGCCGTCACTTACGTCGTGACAAGCATCGGTGAGGTCGCCAAGCAGCTAGAACTGACCGGACCGATTGTGCTTGGCGGGGGAGTGGTTGAACACCAGAGAATCTACCAGCAGCGTCTACGCGCGGAACTAGGTTCCGCAGGATTCCGCGACCTGCGATTCTTGGATCAAAGTCCAGTTTACGGGGCAGCGGTCCTGGCCGGATTAGTCGGTTATACCTAAAGGTTCGCTCGGTAGTTCGCATGAGGTGCGAACGATCTTTTACGCACCATTGACGTTGTTGTTCCTGTCAGTATCATCGCACCTATCGACACCTTGGAAGTGAGCAATAACGGAGGCCGCACCGGCGGACGAAT